>JALGVN010000051.1 GCA_025774645.1 bacterium | reverse complement strand
CGCGTCATCGTCGCCGCGTGCACTCCGAGGACGCACGAGCCCACGTTCCGGGCCGCGTGCGAGGGCGCGGGCCTGAACCCGTTCTTCTTCGAGTTCGTCAACATCCGCGAGCACTGGTCGTGGGGTCACAAGGAGGAGCGCGAGGCCGCCACGGCGAAGGCCAGGGACCTCGTGCGCATGGCCATCGCTCGGGCGGCGCTCCTCGAGCCCCAGACACTCATTGTGACGAGCGTGATCCGCCGGGCGGTCGTGATCGGCGGCGGCATCTCGGGGCTCACCGTCGCGCGCGAGCTCGCCGGCAAGGGGATCGACGTCGTCCTCGTGGAGCGGGAGGGCAAGCTCGGTGGGCTCGTCTCGAAGCTGTACGTGCTCGGTCCGGTTCCCCGCGACGCGCGAGGTTACGTCGACTCGCTCGTGGCAGACGTGAGGAGCGACAAGAGGATCAAGGTGATGACCGGCACGTCCGTCGAGGACGTCGGGGGCTACATCGGGAACTACGCGGTCACGGTGAGCTCGAAGGGCAAGACGACCCGGATCGAGTGCGGCGCGATCGTGCTGGCGACCGGAGCGCAGCCTCTCACTCCCGACGGGATCTTCGGGTACGACGGGAAGAAGGTCGTCTCGCTCTTCGAGTTCCAGGACCGTCTCAGGAAGGGCAAGCTCGGGGGCAGCCGGTTCGTCATGATCACCTGCGCCGGCGCGCGCGACCACGAGCGGGTCTACTGCTCGAGGATCTGCTGCGGGTCGGCGATCAAGGACGCGCTCCTCGTGAAGGAGCTCGACCCCGACGCCTCGATCCACATCCTCTACCGCGACCTCATGTGCTACGGGGTCGAGAACGAGGAGGTCCTCCGGGCCGCGAAGGAGGCGGGCATCCGGTTCGTGAGCTACTCGAAGGACGAGCCGCCCGTCGTCGAGAAGGGTCTGGTTCGCGTCGCCGGCGACGTCGTCGGGGAGGATCTCGCGATCTCCGCGGACGTGGTCGTTCTCGCCACGCCGCTCGTTCCGGACGGAGGAGCGGCGGCGCTCTCGAGGATGCTCAAGGTGCCGCTCGACGCCGACCGGTTCTTCCTCGAGGCCCACGTGAAGCTCCGCCCGGTCGACTTCGCGACCGACGGGATCTTCGTCTGCGGCACCGCGCGGTGGCCGGCGACGGCCAGGGAGTGCGCGGAACAGGCGCTGGCGGCCGCGGCGAGGGCCTCGATCCCGCTCCTGGCGGGGGAGGTGAAGGTCGAGCCCGCGGTCTCGATCCTGAGGGACGACGAGCTCTGCCGCGGGTGCGGCATGTGCGCGTCGCTCTGCCCGTACGGCGCGATCGAGATCGTGGAGACCGATGCCGGCAAGAAGGCACAGATGATCGAGGTCGCCTGCAAAGGCTGCGGGACGTGCGCCGCGACCTGCTACATGCGGGCGATCACGATGGTGCACTACACCGACGATCAGCTCGCCGCGCAGGTGGGCGCGGCGTTCGAGGACTAGCGGACGCGGCGGGGCCGCCGATGGGACGGCGCGTCGGCCGCGAGAGGTTCGAGATGAGCGAGTACCGCCCGAAGATCATCGCCTACTGCTGCTACTGGTGAGCGTACGGCGCTGCCGACCTCGCCGGGGTAGCGAGGCTCCAGTATCCGCCTGACCTGCGCGTCGTGAGAGTGATGTGCTCCGGACGCGTCGACCCGGCGCTCATCGTCGAGTCGTTCCTCGCGGGCGCCGACGGGGTGTTCGTGGGCGCGTGTCTCAAGGGCGAGTGCCACTACTCGGTCGGGAACCTGATGGCAGAGGGGAAGATCGACGTCACGAAGCGGGTCCTCCGCAGGTTCGGACTCAACCCCGACCGGCTCGTCATGAGGATGATGTCGAGCGCGCAGGGGGCGAAGTTCGTGGAGTTCGCGAGCGCCTTCCAGGAGGAGATCGCGGAGCTGGGCCCGATCGGCTCGAGCGAGGGCGTCGACGCGGACGAGGTCAGGCTCAGGCTCACCGCCGCGAGGAACGCTCTCGCCGACAGGAAGCTCAGGTGGGTCGGGGGGAAGTGGGTCGAGTTCCAGGAGGAAGGGAACATCTACGGGGAGCGCTTCACGCTCCACGAGCTCGGGCGGATGTACGGGGAGATCGTGCTCGACGAGTGCGCGATCCACGAGATCCGCCTCCGCCTCGACGGGAGGGACCTCTCGGCGAGGGAACTCGCGAAGGAGCTCAGGATTCCGTCGTACCGCGTGCTCAGGCACCTGGCGGACATGAGGCGCCTGGGGTTCGTCACGGTGAGCGCGCGAGGGGACGAGGAACCGGTGTGGTCGACCCGCGGAGCGCGGCAGACGGTCGGCGCTCCGTAGAGACTGGTGTACTGCGGGACGGGAGGAAGTGCGTGTCGAAGGGCTCGAAGAAGACGGAGACGGTGGCGAACGGCGACGCCGTGGCGGTTCCCGACGACGTGGGCCGTTCCGTGCTCGTGGTCGGCAGCGACGCGGCGGGACTCACCGCCGCTCTCGACCTCGCGGACGCGGGCGCCCGTGTCACGCTCGTCGAGGAGGCTCCGTTCCTTGGAGGCGCCTTCAAGCGGCACGCCAGGTTCCCCGGTTCCGGGATGCCCGCCTTCTGCAGGGCCACCGAGGTCATCCACCGGGCGACGCGCCACCCGCGCATCGACGTCATGGCGGGCACCTCCGTCTCGCGTCTCAGGAAGTCCGACGGCGGATTCGACGCCGCGTTCAGGACCGAGGCGACGCGCGTCACCGACGCCTGCAACGAGTGCGGCGCGTGCGTCGAGGTGTGCCCGATCAAGCCGTACGACGTGTTCAACGAAGGGCTCACGCTCCGAACGGCGATCGACTGGCCGAGCACTCCCGCGCACGAGACCAGGCCCAACATCGAACGAGAGACGCCGGCCTGTACCGAGACATGCCCGGTCCACATCGACATCAGACGGTACGTCGGGCTCGTGGTCGAGGGGAAGTTCGCCAAGGCACTGGCGGTAGTGAGGGCGGACAACCCGCTTCCCGCCATCTGCGGCCGCGTCTGCCCGCACCCGTGCGAGAGCGCGTGCAATCGCGGGCACCAGGACGAGCCGGTCGCGATCGACGCGATCAAGCGGTTCGTCGCCGACTACGAGGCCTCCCTCCGGAGGGACGGGAAGCTCGAGTGGCCGCCTGCTCCGAAGCGCACGCGCAAAGAGCGTGTCGCGGTAGTGGGCGCGGGGCCCGCCGGGCTCACCGTTGCGCACGACCTCGCGCTCATGGGCATCGGGTCGACCATCTTCGAGGCCGCGCCGGTCCCGGGCGGGATGCTCTGGCTCGGCATCCCGGAGTACCGTCTTCCTCGGGACATCATCCAGGACGAGGTCGACTACATCGCGAACATGGGCGTCGAGATCCACTACGACACGCCGGTCGGTCCCGACCTCACGCTCGACGACCTCCGGAAGAAGGGGTTCAAGGCGATCTTCCTCGGAGTCGGTGCGCACAGCGGGCTCAAGCTCAAGGTCCCGGGCGAAGATGACTTCGAGGGGTTCATGGACGCGATCGTCCTGCTGCGGAAGATCAACCTCGGCGACGCCGAGAAGCCGGGGAACAAGGTCATCGTGATCGGCGGAGGGAACTCGGCGATCGACGCGGCGAGAACCGCGCTCCGCGTCGGCTGCGACGAGGTCCACATCGTCTACCGGCGGTCGCGACGGGAGATGCCCGCGAACGAGTGGGAAATCGACGCCGCGATCGAGGAAGGTGTCCAGATCAGCTACCTCGCCGCGCCGGTGCGCATCCTGGGCGAAGCTGGGAAGGTCGTCGGCATGGAGTGCGTGCGGATGGAGCTCGGGAAGCTCGACGCGAGCGGACGCCGCCGCCCAGTTCCCGTCGAGGGGACGGAGTTCGTCATCGAGGCGGACATCATCGTTCCCGCGATCAGCCAGCGGCCCGACATCGACTTCCTCGGAGACGATCACGGTCTCGACATATCGAGGTGGGACTCGTTCGAGATCGACACGCGCACCGGCCAGACGAACGTGCCCGACGTCTTCGCCGGCGGCGACGACGTGACCGGACCCGCGACGGTCATCGAGGCGATCGCCGCGGGGCACTTAGCGGCGAAGGGCATCGCGAAGTACCTCACGGACTAGGGACGCGCGGACGCACGGAGCGCGTCGACGGCAGGAACGAGCAGAGCGCAGCCGATGAAGAAGCCCAAGTTCATCACGGAGTTCGAGGACATCCCGGCGCCCCGGGCGAAGATGCCCGAGCTGCCTCTCGACGAGAGGAAGCTCAACTTCACCGAGGTGGAGCTCGGCCTCGCGCGGGAAGCCGCTCTCGCGGAGGCGTCCCGCTGTCTCTCCTGCCGGCGGTGCATCGGATGCGGGCTCTGTCTGGCCGAGTGCGATCCGGACGCGATCGTCTACGACATGGAAGCGTCGTCGTCGAAGGCGACGTTCGACGCCGTGGTCGCCGCGCCGGGCGCCGAGCCGTACAACCCGGCAGCTAACCCCGCGCTCGGCTACTCCGAGAGCGCGAACATCGTGACGACTCTCGAGCTCGAGAGGATGCTCAACCCGACGGGGCCGTACGGAGGTCTCCCGATCCGGCCCGGCGACGGGACGTTCCCCTCGCGCGTGGCGTTCGTCCAGTGCGTGGGTTCCCGTGACGAGGGGATCGGCGCCGCGTTCTGCTCGTCGAGCTGCTGCACGCAGGCGCTCGAGCAGGCCGCGTCGCTCGGAGACGCGCTGGGCACGGTCTCGGTCACGTTCTTCCATCGCGAGATGCGGCCCCTCGGCCGCAGGGGGGAGGAACTCCTCCGGTACGCGGAGGAGAACGACGACATCGACTTCGTCTTCGCCGGGGTCACCGGAGCATCCGGTGTCGACTGCGAGGGGCCCGTGATCGTGAAGTACGACACCGGCGACGGCGACCGGGAGAGGGAGTTCGACCTCGTCGTTCTCTCGGTCGGGCAGCGCGCGCCGGGCTCGACGCGGAGGCTCGCGAGATCGATCGGCGGCAAGCAGAACAAGTTCGGGTACGTCGCCACGACGCCGCTCGCGCCGACGGCGACCGGAGAGGACGCGAACCCCGTGGCCGGGACTGTGGCGCGTCCGATGGACGTCGGGGGAGCGGTCGCCGCAGGTTCTGCCGCCGCCTCGCAGGTCCTGAACGGACTCGACGGCGCCGTGGAGTCGGACCCGAGTGGCGCGGAGTCCGGCGTGGAGTCGGGCGCGGAGTCCGGTGATGGCTCGCCGGTGGATGACGGTCCCGCCGTGGTCGCGCTCTGCAAGTACGGTCTCACCACCGCCGGGCTCGACGTGTCGAGAGTCTCTCACGCGATCGGGGAGTCCAGCGGCGCCCCGTGGGTGATCACGTTCCCGACGGCGTGCGTCACCCCGACCGTCAGAGAGCTCGGGCGGCTCGCCGACGAGCGCCGCGCCTCGCGGCTTCTCATCGTCGGATGCTACCCGGAGACGCACTCGGGGTTCTGGCGCGCGAAGGCCGCGGCGAGAATCGACCGCCCGCTCGCCGTCGAGATCATCGGCGGCGGAGACGGCGCGGACGCGGAGTCGGTGGCGCGGGCCGCGGGAGAGTGGCTCGCGGGTGGGTCCCCCGAGCGCTGCACCGACGACGCGCGGGTGGTCGAGAACCGGACTCTCGTGGTCGGCGCAGGCGTCAGCGGGCTGTCGGCAGCGGCCGAGCTCGCGAGGCGCGGTGTGCCGGTCACGCTCGTGGAGGCCGGCACCGAGCTCGCCCCGCGCCTTCGCGGAGCCGCCATCGCGGATCCGGACGCGGCCGAGGCCCTGGCCGCGCTTGTTGAGCGCGTTGAGGCGGAGCCGGCGATCGAGATCGCCACCGGCTCTACGGTCGCGTCGGTCGAGAGGACCGCTCACGGGTTCGAGTCGGTCCTCACAGGTTCGAGTGGTGAGACGAGGGTCACCCACGGCGCGCTCGTCCTCGCCGCGGAGGCGACGGACTACGACGCGTCCGCGATCAAGGGCGCTTCGCCCGACAGCGTCATTACACAGCGGGAGCTCACCGAGAGGCTTCGCGGCGGCGCCGCCGATCTCTCGAGCGTCGTCATGATCCAGTGCGTGGGGTCGCGGACGCCGGAGCACCCGTACTGCAGCAGGAACTGCTGCGCGGAAGCCCTCGCGAACCTCCACCGGATTCTGGGGGAGAACCCGGAGACGGAGGTGACGGTCCTCCACAAGGGGATTCGCGTCTGGGGGTTCGACGAAGAGATGTTCTCGGACGCGATCGACGCCGGCGTCCGGTTCGTCCGCGTCGCCGACACTCCCGCAATCTCCGACGGAGCGTCTCCGGAGGTCACGGCGGTCGACGCGGAGACGGGCGACGCGATTCGCCTCGCGCCCGATCTCGTGGTCCTCTCGACCGGCGTCGTGGCGGCCGAGGAGAACGCCGCCGTCGCCGGCGCGCTCGGCGTCGACGTCGACGGCGACGGGTTCCTTCGCGCTGCCGACGAAGCCGTGGCGCCCGTGAGGAGCCGCTGCGACGGCTCCGGGCCCTGCGAGCGGCAGTGCGAGGGTGTCTTCATCTGCGGGAGCGCGGCGTGGCCCGCCAGCATCGAGGATTGCGTTACACAGGCGCAGGCCGCCGCGGGCAAGGCGAGTCTCCACATCTTCACGAAAGGCCCACGATGACCCTGAACGAAGTGATTCACATTCTCGACGGCGAGCTTCTGTGCTGCGACGAGAAGATGTCGATGGAGATCACGGACGTGTGTGCGTCCGATCTCATGAGCGACGTCCTCGCGTTCGGCACGGCGGGGAGTCTCCTCATCACGGGACTCACGAACGCGCAGTCGGTGAACACGGCCGACGTGGCGGACATCGTCGCCATCGCCTACGTCAGGGGGAAGAGGCCCGCCGACGATGTGGTGCGGCTGGCGAAGGAGAGGGGCCTGCCCGTCCTCGTCTGCGCGCTCTCGCTGTACGAGGCCTGCGGGAAGATGTACGAACACGGCCTGGCTGCCGGGAGCGAGATCAGGGAGCCGCAATGAGTGACGAGGGTCAGATCATGCTCAGGGAGACGTTTACGGTCGCCGGCGGGGATTTCAGCCACGCGGGGCGGGTATCGACGACGATCAAGTCGATGCTCAAGCAGATCGGGTTCCCGTCCGCCGTGATCCGCAGGACCGCGATCGCGACATACGAGGCGGAGATGAACGTCGTCGTCTACGCCGATCGCGCCGACGTGACGTTCGAGGTGACGCCGAAGACCATCCGCGTCACCCTGGCCGATCAGGGTCAGGGCATCGCGGACCTCGAGCTCGCGATGCAGGAAGGTTTCTCGACAGCGACCGACGAGATCCGCGAGATGGGATTCGGCGCGGGCATGGGACTGCCGAACATCAAGCGGAACGCCGACGAGCTGGAGATCAACTCAGAAGTGGGCGTCGGCACGACCGTAAAGATCACGATCAACGCCGGCGAGTAGGTGTTGCCATGGTTGCCGAAGGCTACTACCACGCGCACGAGGTCAACGAGGGCGGGTGCGACGGCCGGATGAGGTGCCTCAAGGTCTGCCCGACCGACGCCATCCGGGTTCGCGACGGCAAGGCGCACATCATCGGTGAGCTTTGCGTCGACTGCGGCGAGTGCATCACCGCGTGTCCTCGCGGGGCCGTGGTCCCGCTCGCCGACCGCCTCGGGCAGAGGTCACCGGAGTACAAGTGCGTCGTCGCGATCCCGTCCCCGGTCCTCTACTCGCAGTTCTCGTCCGACATCGCGCCGAGGAGGATATTCGAGGCGCTCCAGCGGATCGGCTTCGATCACGTCTTCGACGTCGCGCGCGCCTGTGACTGGGAGACCCTCGCGTCGCGGATCTTCCTGGACGAGCACGAGGGACGCTGGCCGATGATCTCGGGTTTCTGTCCTGCCGTCGTGCGTCTCATTCAGGTGAAATACCCGGAGCTCACCGAGCACATCATGCCTCTGGAGGTTCCGCGTGAGATCACGGCCCGCGAGGCGAAGCAGAAGCTCAGCCGCGACCTCGGGCTGGACGTGTCGGAGATCGAGGCCGTCTACATCACGCCGTGCCCCGCAAAGGTCGTGTCGATCCGGCAGCCGGCGGAGAAGAACCGCTCCTGGCTCGACCGGGCGATCGCGATCTCGGAGGTCTACGGACCCCTGCGCGCGGCGCTGGCTGCCGCCGAGCCGGTCCCGTCGAGCGAGCTCTTCGAGAGCGCCACGTACGGCCCGGGCTGGTCGAGGCTCGGCGGTATGACGAGCCTGCTCCGGACGGAGCGGTGGATCGCCGTCTCCGGCATGAGCGACGTCACGAAGATCCTGGATGACATCGAAAACTCGCGTCTCAGGGACGTGGAGTTCATCGAGGCGTCGGCGTGTCTGGGAGGCTGCATCGGAGGCCCGCTCACGGTAGAGAACATCTACATCGCGAGGAGCCGCACCTACAGGCTGGGAGAGAAGTACAGCCGCAACATCGAGCGCCACGCGAACCAGGTCGAGGAGCTCTACCGGAAGAAGTTCTTCTCGATGGAGAATCCGCTTGCTCCGCGGCCGCTCTCTCCGCTCGATCCCGACATCGGCAGAGCGATCGAGATGGTGCGGAAGCGAGACGAGATCTACGAGTCACTGCCCAAGATCGACTGCGCGGCCTGCGGTTCGCCGAACTGCCTGGCGTTCGCGGAGGACGTCGTCAAGGGAGACATCGAGCGATCCACGTGCATCGTGCTCCGTGCCAGGGCTCGCTGAACGCCCTCGCTCGCGCTGCCGGGAGTGACGGACGCCCGCCGGTTCGCCGGCGGGCGCGGTCGTTGGACGCCGGATGGGTCGAGACTCCGGCTTGACCGCCCTGCGGCTGTGGGGTTACGGTTTGAGGACTCTCCACCGGAAGGACGCAGCTGGATGGCCTCGCGATCAAACCGAACGGCCGACCTCGCCACCGTGGCCGCGCTCCTCACGGCGGGAGTCATCGTCGCCTGGCCGTTTTTCACCGACGGGTACCTCACGTATCTCGACAACCCCTCACACCTGGCCGAGGCGATCTCTCTCGCGAACGAGGGACGGACGGGGTGGTCGGACATCGCCTGGTGCGGGTTCCCGATCGGCGTCCTCCACTCGCCGCTCTGGTACGGGCTCCTCGCATGGCTCATCCGCGCCGGAGTCGCCGCGTCGTGCGCATACTCCCTCCTCGCCTTCATCGGGTTCGCCGCTCCCGCTCTCTCTGTCTACGCAGTCGCCCGACGACGCCTGCCGGCGGCGGGGGCAGGGGCACTCGCGTTCCTCCTGCTCGTGCAGAGGCCGGCGGTCGTTGGCGTCGGGTCCGCCCTGGGCGGGATGTGGACGTTCTACATCGCGGCCGCCGCGGTGGTCCTCCTGATCGATCGCCTCTCGCGGCCGTGCCGCACGACGCGTGACGTTGCGTGGATCGCCGGACTCTCCGGGCTCGTCGGGCTCACGCACCTCTTCGCCGCGGTGCCGATCGTCATCATCCTCGTCGTCGATCTCGTGCGCTCTGTGCCCGCGGTCCGCGGGACAGGTGAGGATCGACGGGACGACGCCCCGGCGCGGAAGCTCGCGGCGTGGGCGCTCGGCGCTGCGCTCGCGGCACGCTACTGGCTTCCGGCGCTCGTCGCCCGCGGGGAGACGGTCGTCCACGCGCAGAACCTCTCGTTCACCGCTGCGCTCGCGCGGCTCGCGGTTCCCACCGACGTCCTCGCGCTCCTGAACGGCAGGTTCGCGCCGGTCGACGGCCGCTTCATGCTCGACGCCGTACCAATGCTCGTCCTCGTCGCCTTCGGCGTCGCCGGCGTCGTCCTCATGAGGAGGCGGGAGGACGACGTGCCGCTGCTCGGCGCGTGGCTCGCGTTCGCGGTCTTCGTCCTGGTGGCGGTCGTGGCACCGCTCATGGGCGCGGCGTTCCTGGGACCCGTGAGCTGGCGCATGATCTACTTCGTGAGGCTGGGACTCGCGCTGGCGGCGATCCCGGCGCTGGCCGCGCTCCGCACGACGCGCGTCCGCGTTCCGGGTGCGGCCGTCGCTGCGGTTCTCGTCGTCGCGGCAGCTCTCGGTGCGCTCGTCTGGGGGGCGCCGCTCAGACGAGCGGTGCCGCCGCGGGTGTCCGGGCCCGAGATGGCGGAGGTCGAGTCGCTCTGGAGCTGGCTCAGCGTGAACGCGCAGAACGACCGGGGTCGCGTTTATGTCCAGGACACGTTCGCGACCCCGCCGCGAAGCGCGGCCCTCTCACGCTCGCACGTCCTCGCGCTGACCTCGCAGAGATCCGGGGTGCGGCAGCTCGGTGCGACCTACAGCGTCGCGCCCTACCGGACGGCCGAGTGGACTCGCGGGGAGGGCGGCAGGCTCTACAACCTCAGACTCGACGACCCCCGCGAGATTCGCGAGCTCCTCCTCCTCATGCGGCACAGCAACGCCGGATACCTCGTGACGTCGGACCCGACGGCGGCGGAGAAGATCGCCACCGTCGATGTCTTCGCCGAGGTCCATCGAGCGGGGCGCTTCGCCGTGTTCGAGCTCGTTGGGAACGCCTCGAGGTGGGTGGAGCCGCTGACCGAGGGGATCGAGGCGGAGAGCTACCCGCAGACCGGGGAGGGCGACGCCCGGGACGCGTCGAAGCTCGTCGTTCGCTATCGCTCGGCGCGGGACGGAGGCGCGCTCCTGGTGAAATCGTCGTATCACCCGTTCTGGCGCTACGACGGGCCGGGGAACGACGGGCATGGGGGTGTCGCGCTCCGCGCCCACGACTCCGGCCTCACCGTCGTCGACGGGCTTCCCTCCGGAGAGCACGAGTTCGAGCTCGTCTACCGGCAGCCGGCGTGGCCGCTCTGGGTGTCGCTCGCGGCCCTCGTCGCGTTGCTCGCGCTCGCCTTCCGGTCCCGGCGGCGCGGGGACGGGCCTCGATCGGCGTCCCCCGCGCGAGCGCGGACTTGACGGTCACGCGAGCCGGCCGTATACTCCGCTCGAGTTATGCCAGGCTCCGGCCACCCAGACTCACGGGTGGCCGGCTTGTATTCCCGGAGGACGGTCCCTTCGATTGGTAATGCGGGTCGACCCGTTCGACCGATCCGAATCGCGGGAGGGCGCATGTTCTTGAAGGCCGTCATCGTGCTGGGTTACCTCGCCGCCGTCGTGGCCATCGGTCTCGCCGGCCGACGCGCGAGACGGGAGGGAGGGGCCGCCGAGTTCTTCCTCGCGGGACGCACGCTCGGCCCGCTCGTGCTAGTCGCGACGATGGCGGCGACGAACTTCAGCGGGTTCACCGTGGTCGGGTTCTCGGGCGCCGGCTACCGGCTCGGGTTCTCGTTCTACCCGGTGATGGCGTTCGGGACCGGGTTCATGGCACTGACGTTCGTGATCGTCGGGATACCCGTGCACCGCCTGGGGAAGCGCCTCGGTCTCATCACGCCGCCCGAGCTCCTGACGGCGCGGCACGGGTCGCGTCCGCTGACCGTGCTCTTCGCGCTCGCGATGGCAGTCTTCACCCTCCCGTACCTCGCCATCCAGCCGATGGCCGCGGGCTACGCGCTCCAGGCTCTCCTCGGCATCCCCTACGCCCTCGGTGCCGGGCTCGTCACGGCGCTCGTTCTGGGCTACGTCCTCCTCGGAGGCATGCGCTCGGTCGCGTGGACCGACGTTCTTCAGGGACTCACGATGTTCGCCGTCCTGCTCGTCGGTTTCCTCGTCGTGGCCGGCGGGTCGGGAGGACCGGCGGCGAGCTTCGGCCGACTCTACCGCGACGTACCCGAGCTCTTCATGCGCCCGGGCGCGGGAGGCGGGCTCCTCGTCGGCGTCTGGGCGAGCTACATGCTCCTCTGGTTTCTCGCCGATCCGATGTTCCCGCAGCTCTTCCAGCGGTTCTACGCGGCCCGGAGCGAGCGGGCGCTCGTTCGGACGATGATCTTCTACCCGATCGTCACGACCGTCCTCTTCTTCTTCCCGGTCGCGATCGGCGTGCTCGGACGCCTCCACTTCCCGGGCCTCGAGGGGAAGGAGACCGACACCATCCTCCCGCTCCTCATGGAGCGCTTCGGGGGAAGCGGGCTCGCGGCGCTCGCGAGCGCCGGCCTCGTCGCGGCGATCATGTCGACGATGGACTCGCAGCTCCTGACGCTCGGTTCGATCGTCGAGAGGGACATCTTCGGGCACCGCCGAGTCGGGCGGCCCGCCGACACGGACGACGCGAACACCGCGAACGGCCCGGAGACGCGA
>JALGVN010000255.1 GCA_025774645.1 bacterium | reverse complement strand
TCCTGCTGCTGTTGCTGCTGCTCGAGCAGCCTGAGAGCGACCTCGAGGTTGTGCTTCGCGTCCTCGTCCGCGGGGCTCCGGCGCAGCGCGTCCTTGTACGCCTCGATCGCGGACTGGATGTCGCCGAGCTGAAGGTGCGCGTTCCCTGAGTTGTAGTACGCTCCGGAAGAGACAGCCGGATCCTCCGCCCCTGCCGCCTTCCCGTACTCCCGCAGCGCGTCCGGCATCTCGCCCTTCCGGAAGAGCGCGTCGCCGGCGTTGAAGAAGAGCTCCAGAAGTTCGGGGGCGAGCACCTGCGCGCTCCGGTACTCCGTCAGGGCCTCGTCGTACCGCGAGTCGCGGTAGAGCCTGTTCCCCTGCCGGTTCCTTCCTTCCGGGGAGTCCCCGAACCCGAGGAGCATGGGACAGACGAGCAGGACGAGGCACGCCGTAGCGATCCTCGACCACCCGACGCGCGGACGCGCCTTCACCTGTCCGTCACTCGGCCCGATCACGCTTCCTCCTCACACGGTCCGGCATGAAGGTCGCCGCGAGCAGGAACGCCAGTCCGGCCGCGAGGGGGAACTGGAACCTCTCCTCGTAGTACGCGTACATCTTCGACTCGAGTTCTCCCTGCTGCATCTTCGAGATCTCTTCCGCGATCGCCTCGAGCTCCCGCTCGGTGTCGGTCGCCCGGAAGTAGCGGCCGTCGGTGGCGAGGGCTACGTCCTCGAGCGTCGCCTCGTCGAGGCGCGACATGACGATCTGCCCGCCTCTGTCGCGCTTGTAGCCGGAGCCCTCGTCCGGCCCGAGCGGGATCGGCTCGCCGGCGGTCGACCCGAGGCCGATCGTGTATATCCGGATCCCCACCTTAGCCGCCTCTTCCGCGGCGCCGACGGGGTTCTCACCGTGTCCCTCACCGTCTGTCATTATAACCAGGACTTTCGTCCGGTCAGGTTCCGTCTCCATGGCCCGAATCGCCCCGCGAATCGCGGCCGCGAGATCGGTTCCGGGCTTCGGGATGACACCCGGTTCCACGGCGGAAAGTAGCATCGACGCCGCACCGTAGTCCAGCGTCAACGGGCACTGCACGAACACCTGCCCCGAGAAGATGATGAGGCCGACGCGGTCGCCGTCCAGGAGGTTGATGAGAGAGCTCGCCTCCCGCCTCGCCTTCTCGAGCCTGTTCGGACGGAGGTCGCGCGCCCTCATCGAGTCGGACACGTCGAGCGCGATCATGAGGTCGACACCGCGCCTCTTCGCCACGCCGAGCTTGGTTCCTATCTGCGGCCGACCGGCCGCCAGTCCGAAGCAGAGGACGGCCAGCACAACGAGCACCGCCTTGCTCCGCAGACGTCCGAGCACCGCGCCTGGCGCGATCCTGTCGACGAGCGCGGGCTCCGCGAACGCGAGCCGCGCCGCCCTCCGGCGTCTGAGCGCGACGACCGACAGCACGACGGCCACGAGGACCGGGACGGCCAGGTACCAGATGAGGAGCATCTCTGTCGGCACCGCGAATCTCACGTCGACTCACCTCTGCACGGCGTCACGCCATCCACATGGGGCAATTGCCTAGGGCAGCCGTCTGACGATGACCGCCTCTATCAGAAGCTCGACCAGAAGCAGGAGAAGCCCTAGGAGAATGAGCCTCGGCGCGAGCTCCGTGTAGGTCGTGAAGTGCTTCACCTCGATCTTCGACTTCTCGAGCTCGTCGATCCTGCGATAGACCTCCGCGAGCATGCCTTCGGACTTCGCGCGGAAGTACTTCCCCCCAGTGAGGTCGGCGATCTCCCTGAGCGTGTCCTCGTCGAGATCCATCGGCACGTTGACGTACTGCCGTCCCCAGACGGGGTCGTCGACGGGCACCCTCCCGCCCTCCGGCGTCCCCGCGCCGATAGTGTAGATCCTGATCCCGAGAGACTGCGCCGCCTCGGCTGCCGTGATCGGGTCGATCTCTCCCGAGTTGCTGCGGCCGTCGGTGAGGAGGACGATCACCCTGCTCTCGGCGTCGCTCTCCCTCAGTCGATTCGCGGCCGTCGCGATCCCCATACCGACCGCCGTGCTGCGCTCGTCGATCATCCCGACCTCGACCGCCTCGAGGAGCTCGAGGAGGACGTTGTAGTCGAGCGTCAGCGGGCACTGCGTGAAGCTCTGTCCGGCGAAGACGACCATGCCGACCCTGTCGGTCGCTCTCCCCCGGATGAAGTCGGCGACGACGTCCTTTGCGACCGTGATCCTGTTCTTCGGCCTGAAGTCCTCTGCCAGCATGCTGCCGGAGACGTCGATCGTGAGGACGATGTCGATGCCCTCGGTGAGTACCGATTCCGACCCGCTCCCCGCCTGCGGGCGCCCGAGCGCGAAGAGCGCGAGCAGAAGGACGAGCGCCCTGAGCAGAGGGCCCACGAACCGCTTCCACGACGCGTGCCTCCCCGCGGCCTCCCGGGCGAGCTCGATCGCGGGATACCGCACCGCGGCCCGCCTCGCCCTCGAGTATCTGAACTCGAGCAGGAGGTAGAGCGGCACGAGCACAAGGAGCGCCAGAAGCCACGGGTTACCGAATCGGAACATCCCCTGCGTCCTCACCTTCGTTGGAACGGTCATCGCTTTCGTCGGACCGATCCTCACCTTTGCTGGAACCGTCATCGCCTTCGTCGGAACCGCCGTCCACCCCCTCCTCCGCCGCCGCGCGGAACCTCGTCCGCTCGACGAACCCCTCGACCTCATCGAGATCCTCGCGGGCACGGTCGGCCCCCGGCATGTACTTCGCGAACTTCGTGAGGTCGGCGTGCGAGAGGGTACCCTCCGTCCAGTCGATGTCGTCCGCGTCGATCGCCGCGCCCTTCATCGCCGGCACGAGTTCCAAGGTCGTCATGTCGATCGCCCCGACCGAGAACCGGTCCTGAATGTAGCACCTGAGGATCTCGGTCACGCGCACGTAGAACTCCGGGATCTGCGCCCTGCCGATCGGATCGTCGCGCCTGAGTTCCGCGAGACGCTCGAGCGCGACCACGTGCGCCGCCCTGCGCGGAACGCGTGGTTCCTCTTCGATCTCCTCGACGGGCTCCCGTCGACGCGACCGCCACCACTTCCTGAGGAAGTGGAACGCGAGCACGGCCGCCGCGATCGCTGCGGCCGCGACCAGGAACGGCCAGATCCTCCTCGGGAGCTCGATCGGCGGCTTGATGTCGCGGGGGCCGATCCCCTCGGCCGGGATCGTGTCCGGGAGGACGCTCTCGATCACGACGTAGAGCGTGTCGGTCGCGAGACCCACGGTGTCGCCGTCCGCATCGACGTAGTCGAACCCGAGCCCCGGAATGCGCAGCGTCCCCGTCTGGAACGCCGCGAGGAGGTAGTGGCGCGTCTCGACGATGGCGCCCTCGAACTCCTCCGGCTCGGCGATGTACGAGTCGCGCACCTCGAAGGGCGCGACCGCGTCGGCGACGGGCGGAAACGCGACCTCGAGATCGGACGGACGAGTGAGCGAGACAGTGAGTGTCAGCTGGTCGCCGACGGTCGCC
>JALGVN010000050.1 GCA_025774645.1 bacterium | reverse complement strand
CGACAACGCGCAGGGCCAGAGGCTCTGCGAGTGGATGCCCGGGTTCATCGCCGACAACCTCGGACCAGGCGGATGCTGGGACGGTGTCTACCTGGACTACTGCATGGACAAGATCGCGTGGGCGAACGCGTACGTGCCGCACCCGATCGACTCGAATCTCGACGGGATGCCGGACGGCGAGCCGGCCCTCGACGCCGCGTGGCGCGGCGGGCAGCACATGCTCGTGACCCGGCTGAGGCAGCTCGTCGGCGAGGACTACATCATCGCGACGAACGGGAACAACACGTTCTTCGATGCCTGCAACGGCTCGACGCGCGAGGACTTCCCGAACATGCACGGCGGTTGGTACCAGAACATCGTCAACCGCGAGTACGGCTACCGGTCGATCGACGAGAGGTACCGGCAGCCGCCCGTCAACATCGTGAACGCGATCTGGCGCGGCGCCGTGGGGCCGAACGGCCCGATCAGGGACGAGTCGTACGACCAGCAGTTCGGGTTCGCTTTCGCGAGCACGCTCATCTTCGGCGACGGCTACTTCTCGATCGACGGAGGGGAGGGGCTTCCCGAGCACTCCCAGTGCTGGTGGCACGAGTTCTACGACATCGACCTCGGACAGCCCACCGGAGCCGCCGAAGAGCCGCCCGCGGATCCAGGGGACGCTCCGTGGGTCGAGCTGGGCGAGATGGTGAGACTCAGGCGCTTCACGGGAGGTCTGGCCCTCGTCAACCCGTCCGCGTACGCGCAGACGATCCAGCTCGGTGCGCGCTACCATGACCCGAGGTCGTGGACCGGCGAGTACTACCCGCTCGACGAGGCCGTGACCGAGTTCGTCCTGCCTCCACAGAGCGGGACCGTGCTCGTGGGGTCCGGTCGGATGTTCGAGATACCGGCGGACTTCCTGAGCGCGGAGATCCTGGAGGACAGACTGGGCGTTCGACTCGAGTGGCGAGACCTGCCCGACGCGACGGCGTACGCCGTCTACCACTGGGAGTTCCGCCACGGCACGATGAGCGAGAGGGAACTCCTCGACGTGGTCGACGAGCCCCAGTACATCGACATGCGAATGATCAACCGCGGCGCGTACTACTACCAGGTCGCGCCGGTCGACGTCAACGGATGTGAGGGTCAGCCGTCTCGTCCTGTAGAGGTGTCAGTAGATTCGAGGAGCGACCATTCTATCGAACAAGGGGCCGACGGAAACGGCGGGCGGGTGACCCTCACACGGAGTTCGAGCGTCGGGTTGGGATGCGCTCCGCACCCCGTTCGCGACACGACGACGATCTCGTTCGACCTTCCGGACGACGACCGCTGGGGGGGAAGCTCGTCGGTCTCGCTCACCGTCTACGACATCGCCGGTCGGGTCGTGCGGCAGCTCGTCGATGCGAGACTTCCTCCGGGGCGGTACGACATCGAGTGGAACGGCACCTCCCGCACCGGCACGAGGGTAGCGTCCGGCTGCTACCTGTGCGCCCTCGCCGTCGACGGCGAGGTCTTCACGGACAAGCTGCTCGTCATCAACTAGCCCGCAGGACCGAAGCTCGACCACGGCATGGCCATTCCTGACAGCCCGCGTCGATGCGGCCGGGCGCGGACGCGCACAGCCGTCTTGACAGTGCCTCCGGGCGGTGCTAGCGTCACGCGAAGCGAATCCATCCGCGCCGGGCACGCGCGTGGGAGGCGCCATGAATGCTGCAGATCTTGTTATAGCGATCATCCTCCTCATCGGGCTCCTGAGCGGATTGGCCCGCGGACTGGTGCGGGCCCTCCTCGGCCTCGCCGGGCTCGTCCTCGGGATCGTGCTCGCCTCCGGCTACTACGAAATCGCCAGTGAGAGCTTCCTCTCCTTCATACCGGGCGACACCGTCAGGGCGATCACGGGGTTCGTGATCATCTTCCTGCTCGTGATCGTGCTGGTCGGCCTGGTCTCCCGGTTCGTCGCCAAGGCAGTGAAGATCTCAGCGCTCGGGTGGTTCGACGGGCTCCTCGGAGGCGTTCTCGGCATCCTCATCGCCGCGATCATCTCCGGAGTGATCATCCTGCTCACGGTGATGGCCGGGTTCGGGGAGGAGAGCTTCATCGTCGACTCGCGTCTCGCTCCGAAGGTCCTCTTCGTGACGGACGCGGTCGTCGCGCTTCTGCCCGAGGACGCTCGCGAGACGATTAACGAGCAGTACGAGAAACTCCGGAAGGAGTGGGAGAGCGCGGGCGCGAGGCGGGCGCAGACTCTCGCCGCGGAGGAGAGAGAGGCGCAGGAGCCGCCGAACCAGCCGTCGGACGGGACAGGAGAGCCCTGGGTGGCGTCGGAGGGCGGATCCTGACGCGCCGTGGACAGGCGTTGAGCGTTCGCTGAGCGGCACGAGCCGCGCCCCGAGCCGCACCCGTGAGCGAGAGGAGAGCATCGATGATGCGCGAGCCGGACGCTCCGGGACCAGTGGGACTACCGGAACAGGCGGAGGGTGGATCCGGAGCGGAGGCGGACCGCTCCATGCAGGGGATCGAGGGCGTGGGGGACGTTCTGCTGACCCCCGGGTCCCCTCAGGGTGAGCCATCCGAGTCGCCAGGCGCCGATTCCGAGGGTGGACCCTCCGAGGGCACCACCGTCCTCGGTCGGCTCGGCGTCGACCTTTCGGAGATCACCGGATCGCGCGGCGATCTGCCGGACGGCGACCTCTGGCACTCCGAGCTCACGCAGATCAAGGAGATCCTCCAGCGGCGGCATGGCCATGCCGCCGTCTTGATCGGCCCCGACGGTATCGGGAAGCAGACCGTCGTCCTCCTTCTCGCCCAGCACATCGCCGAAGGAAAGGTCCCTCCGCGGCTCCTGGGCCGCAGGATCATCGAGCTGCCGTTCTACCGCGTGGTCGGGAGCGTGCGCGAACCGGGGGACTTCGAGCGGATCGTCTTCACCGCGCTGCGCGAGGCGGCCGCGGATGACGGAGTCATCCTCTTCCTGAGCCAGATCACGAGTTTCATGGGCGTGCTCGGCCGGCAGAAGTCGTTCATGAGCGCCGCGTACGCGATCGAGCTCGGCTGCCGCCAGCCCGGACTCTATCTCATGGGGAGCGCCGCGCCCGAGCTCTACCGCGAGGCTTCCAGAGCGCTCCCGTGGTGCGGCAAGGTCCTCACGCGCGTCGACATCCCCGAACCATCCCGCACGGCGTCGATCGGAATCCTCGAGCACCGCGCCGACGCGCTCGCGGAATTCCACGGCGTCAAGATCGAGCCCGAGGCCATCGAGGCGGTCGTCGACCTCTCGATGGCTCACGTGAAGGAACGCGTCCTTCCCGGGAAGGCGCTCGAGCTCCTCGACCGCGCCGCGTCCAAGCTCGCGACATCGACGGACCGCGGGGCGGCCGACGGGGCAGCCGGCGAGGCCGACCTCCCGAGCCTCCGCTACGAGCACGTCGCCGACGCGCTCGCCGACTGGATCGGCGTTCCGCCCGAGAAGCTCCCCGACGGCGGAAGCGAAGAGCTCCTCTTGCTCGAGGGGCATCTCTCGGTCCGCGTGAAGGGGCAGGACCACTGCATCAGGAAGGTCGCCGACACGATCCGAGTCTCGATGCTCGGCCTCGACGCGCGCCCGACTCGTCCGAACGGCGTCTTCCTCTTCGTGGGGCCGCCCGGCGTCGGGAAGACGGAGCTCGCCCAGGCGCTCGCCAAGGAGGTGTACGGGAGCGAAGATCTTCTGTTCAAGTTCAACATGGCACAGTACAGTGAAGACGACGGCCTCGCGCGTCTGACCGGTCTCCAGCTCGGGGACGTCGACTACCCGGGCGACCTCTCGAGCGCCGTCCTCGCGCACCCCCACAGCGTCATCGTGTTCGATCACATCGAGCGCGCCCACCGCGACGTCGCCGTGATGCTCATGCAGGTCTTCAGACAGGGGTTCATGACCGACGGGCGCGGAACGAAGGTCCACTTCTCGAACGCGACCGTCGTCATGACATCGAACTCGGAGAACATCGTCCCCGGGATGAGGGACGAGGGCGCGGTGGGATTCGCGAGCCTCGACATGAAGCAGCACGAGAGGCACGTGCAGGAGGCGCGGGACGCGATCGAGGAGTTCTTCCCGGCCGAGTTCATGGACGGAATCGACGAAGTGCTCCTCTTCGACCAGCTCTCGGACGAGACGCTCCGCGGGATCGTGAACGTGCACCTCGACGACATTCGCGCGCGGCTGGCGCTTCGAGACATCACGCTCAACGTGACCGACGGCGCCGTAGCGGTGATCGTGGAGAAGGGGCACAGCCGCGAGTACGGCGCGCGGAACCTCGGACGGACGGTCGAGGGACTCGTTCTCAAGCCGCTGGCGCGGTTCCTCATCACGCACGGCGCCGTGGACGAGGTCACCGTGCGCGCCATCGAGGGAGACATCGAGGTCTGCGAGGGGAGCGGCAGCTCGTCGTCGATTCTCGCCTTCACAGACGAGACTCCCGCGGAGGAGAAGACGTGAGGATGCTGATCGGCGGGCAGGAGGTCGAGGGCGAGCGAGCGATACCCGTTCTGAACCCGTTCGACGGTTCCGAGATCGACACCGTCCCCGCCGCCACGGAAGAACAGGTGGACTCGGCGCTCTCGACCGCGGTCGAGGGCGCTCGCGTCATGGAGCGCATGAGCCGCTTCGACCGGGCGGAGATCCTCGCCCGGGCGTCCAGGATGGTCGGCGACCGGATCGAGGAGCTCGCCCTCACGATAGCGTCCGAGGTGGGGAAGACGATCCGCGAGGCTCGGGGCGAGATCTCACGGACGGTCCAGACGCTCGCGGTCTCCGCGGAAGAGGCTCGCAGGCTCGCGGGCGAGGTCGTCCCGTTCGACGGGGCCCCGACCGGCAAGGACCGCTTCGGGTTCTACATCCGCGTCCCGGTCGGCGTCATCGTGGCGATCACCCCCTTCAACTTCCCGGTGAACCTCGCGGCGCACAAGATCGCGCCTGCGTTCGCGGCGGGGAACGCGGTGATTCTCAAGCCCGCGACCGTCACGCCGCTCACCGACATCGCTTTCGGGAAGATCCTGTACGAAGCGGGCCTCCCGCCCGAGGCGCTCTCCGTGATTACGGGCGGTGGAAGCACGGTGGGGGACAGGCTCGTCACGAGCCCGATCCCGCGCATGGTGACGTTCACCGGGAGCGTCGAGATCGGGAAGGCGATCATGTCGCGCGCCGGCCTGAAGAAGACCGCGATGGAGCTCGGTTCGAACTCCGCGGTGATCGTGACGGAGCGGTGCGACGTCGAAGCCGCGGCCGAACGCTCGGCGCGGGCGGCGTACGCGGTCGCCGGACAGGTCTGCATCTCGGTCCAGCGCGTGCTTGTCGAGGAGACGGTGCTCGACCGGTTCCTGGAAGCGGCGGCGGAGGTGACGGCGTCGGTACAGCTCGGCGACCAGCTCCTCGAGGAGACCGACGTCGGCCCCATGATCGAGGAGAGGGAGGCCGAGCGCGCGGAGAGCTGGATCGAGGAAGCGAGGAGCATGGGCGCATCGCTCGTCGCCGGCGGCGGTCGCGAAGGCTCGCTCCTCGAGCCCACGATCCTGACCGGCGTTCCCGACGAGGCGAAGGTGTGGAAGGACGAGGCGTTTGCGCCTCTGATCGCGGTGCGGCCGTTCGGGACTCTCGACGAGGCGATCGACGAGGTGAATCGTTCCCGCTATGGCCTCCAGGCGGGAATCTACACCGACCGGCTCGACGACGCCCTCCGGGCCGCGCGGGAGATTCGGTGCGGCGGCGTCATGGTGAACGACGTCCCGACGTTCCGGGTCGACCTCATGCCCTACGGGGGGGAGAAGGAGAGCGGACTCGGCCGTGAGGGGCCGAAATTCGCCGTCGAGGAGATGACCGAGATCCGGGTGGTGGGCATCAGGGTGAAGAGCTGACAGCCCGCGCCGCCTCGCGTTCGCGTCCCGGGGGGCGAGGCCGCCGGGCGACGAGGGTACCGACACCAGGAGGTCTAGTGTGAAGCTCAGCGTCATCGTGCCCGTGTACAACGAGCGCGCGACGGTAGAGGATCTCCTCGACCGCGTGCTGGGGAGCCCCCTTGATCTGGAGGTCGTGATCGTGGACGACGGCTCCAGCGACGGGACCGGGGAGGTTCTTGCTCAGTACGACGACCCGCGCGTCAGAGTCGTGTCGCATCCCCAGAACATGGGCAAGGGGGCGGCGATACGTACGGGAATCGCCCACGTGCACGGTGACGTTGCGCTCATCCAGGACGCCGATCTCGAGTACGACCCCGCAGACTACCCCGTGCTTCTCGCTCCGTTCGAAGACCCTGATGTCTCGGTCGTGTATGGCTCGAGGCGGCTGCTGCGCGAGAACCCCATGTCGTCCATCAGCTTCTTCCTGGGAGGCGTGAGCCTCACGGTCCTGACGAACATCCTCTACGGAACGCGCCTCACGGATGAACCTACCTGCTACAAGGCTTTCCGAGCGGATCTTCTGAAGAGCCTCCCGCTGCAGTGCATGAGGTTCGAGTTCTGCCCTGAAGTCACGGCCCTCGTGGCGAAGAAGGGTCTACGAATCCACGAAGTACCGATCCACTACTACCCGCGCCGCACGAGCGAGGGGAAGAAGATCCGCGCGAAGGACTGGTTCGAGGCGGTGTCGACCCTCCTGAAGTACCGGTTTCGCCGCGTCTGAGGCGCTCCTCCGCCGAGGGGCGTCCTGACCCCTCTCTCTCGAGATCGGGGGATGCCGCAGATGCGAGCTGGTGTGCGGTGTGCCTACAGAGGGTGAATCACGCGTCTGCTACTTCCGCTGCACGTGCGGACAACCTCGCCGACCGTCTTCTCGTTCGCAGGTCCGAGACCACGACGAGGCCCTGTGCGCTGAGCGCAAGGTAGAACGGCATGATCGGCAACTTGTAGCGGACGAGACCAATGAGTCCCGTGAGTGCTGAGAAGTAGACGAGGACACCCGCGGTGATCGCGAAGTACAGGTACTTCTTCCGGCGCAGCATCGAGACGCCACCGACCACCGCCGAGAGGTACGTCAAGAGCAGGAACAGACCCACGATGAGAGCGATGATAATCTCGTGGGGGGCCTTCGCCTTCAGGAACCCGAGCATCATCTGAACTGCACCGGGCGCAGCGAAGAAGCGGTATTCCAGAGTTCCCGACTGGAGCCCCAGATGACTCGAGATTCGCTTCGTGCCGATGTTGAGGAACATGTTCGCGATGCCCTTGAGGTGGCGGGCCGCGTAGTACGACGGATGCGTCCTGATGTAGTCGATCGCAATCCTGCTGTAGATTCGGGAGTTCTCGAACGGGTTGCCATCTTCGCTGACACCCTGAAGCTCCGCCTCCTCTCTGAACGCAGCTCTCACTTCCTCCACCGGTGTGCCCGTCCTGGCAACCTCTGCGTACGTCGCGTTCCAGAACAGGAGGTTGGACCCGCCGATCGTTGAGAGACCGACGTGATCGTACGCTGCGTTGTTCCGATGCAGCCACGGCGTCAGGACGAGGAAGAAGACGACAGCGAAGCCGACGACGGCCCTCCGCCGCAGGGACCATCTGTTCTTCGGATACAGCACGATCAGGAGCCCCGCGAGAACCGCGCCGTACTGAGCAACCGGTCGTATCAGTGTCGCAATCGCGAGCAGACCGCCGCTCGTGACCAGAAGCGGAGCGCTCGGTTTCCTCAGGCCGCGTTCCAACGCCACGACTCCGGCAAGGAAGACGAACGCGAAGAGGGTGTCTGAGTAGAGCGTAACGGAGTAGAGGATCGCGTGAGGCTCGATCGCGTAGAGAGACGCTGCGACGAGTGCCACCCTCCGCCCGAAGACGCGGTCACACCAGACGTACAGGAGGAGCAGCGATCCGACGTTTACGAACAGCTGGATCAGCAACACCGTCCACGGCGGGGTCCGAAGAGCGAGTACACGCCCGCGACGAAGACGGGATACCCCGGAGTTCTGAACGCCCCGAATGTGTCGAACGACCTCGACTCCAGGATCCCCACCGCGAGTCTGTGGTATCCTGTGGCATCCAGAACCAGGATCGCCCTCTGGAGGATCTCGTCGGCCCACGGTCGGACCGCAGCGAAGAAGACGAGTCGGATGGCGAGCGCGATCAAAACGATCAGCACGAGCGTTCTGTGCTCGCGGAGCAGGGCTCCGATGTTCGTCCCTCTCTTCTCCATGGTCGCGGTGTCTCCTTCGATCCGGCGGCGTGCGGTGCGCGCAGCCAATCTGCGTCGCCTTCCCGCGCGCGAGGACATCATCAGCGAGACGTGAGGTCCTGTCAAGGGGAGGCTGTCAGAGGACCGCCACCGTTGCCGTTCGCATCGATGCCCATCCTGTAGGGGGTCTGAGGTGCCGTCTCGGGTGCTTTCGTTCCCCCCGGCCGCGAATGACCCAGGCGTCCGACCGTGCCGGCGAGCGATCGACCCTCA
Organism: bacterium; assembly: GCA_025774645.1. Lineage (GTDB taxonomy): Bacteria > Joyebacterota > Joyebacteria > Joyebacterales > Joyebacteraceae > JALGVN01. The sequence continues at coordinate 3,793 of JALGVN010000050.1, read as the reverse complement.
TCCGGGCCGCCGCAGGCCGTTACTTCCCGCTTGACAGCCCTCCCGAGACCCGTATATTCTTTTGAGGCGAAGGAATAGGGGCTTCCCTCCAGGGAGGACCCCGTCCAGCGCGTGGGCGATTAGCTCAGTCTGGTTAGAGTGCTTGCTTGACATGCAAGAAGTCACTGGTTCGAGTCCAGTATCGCCCACCACTTTTCTAAGGAGGCGCACCCGTCGCGGCGAGAAGGTCGGCGAGGGGCACAGCTGAACAGGGACGAAGAAGAAGCATCCCGCTTCTCACCTTGAGGGCTCTGACGAGACCCGAAGAGGTTCTGACACGAGGTTCAGGAGAGTCGTCTCCTGACGGCTCGGAGAACGGGATGCACTGACGTGCGTCCCGTTTTCCGTTCCAGGCCGCCGGCGGCGACGCCGGCGACGGGAAGGAGGTACGGTGGCAATACAGACCCCGCGCATCAATCGAAGGATCAGGATTCCTCAGGTGCGGGTGGTCGATGCAGACGGGACCCAGGTGGGAATTCTGCCGACGTCGGAGGCGATCGCGTTGGCAGAGGAGCGGGGACTCGATCTCGTCGAGGTGTCTCCGAAGGCGAGACCGCCGGTCTGCAAGATCATGGACTACGGCAAGTACATGTACGAGGCGAACAAGCGGGCGAAGGAAGCGAAGAAGCGCCAGCACGTGACGCATCTTAAGGAAGTCAAGATGCGCCCGAAGATCGAGAAGCACGACTACGACTTCAAGATTCGTCACGCTCGTGAGTTTCTCGATGAAGGCGACAAGGTCAAGGTCACGGTGATCTTCAGGGGACGCGAGCTCGCGCACAAGGAGCGGGGTCGGGTGATCATGGAGAGAGCCATCGAGGACCTCTCCGACATCGCGAACGTCGAAGTGTCGATTCGGAGCGAAGGCAGGGCGATGGTGATGGTCATCGCGCCGAAGCCGGGTCACAAGCCCAAGGAGAGCAGGAGCACGAAGAATGCCGAAGATCAAGACACACAGGGGAGCGGCGAAGAGGTTCAAGCGCACGGGGAAGGGCAAGATACGTAGGTTCAAGGCCTACACCGGGCACTTCTTCATTCGCAAGAGCTCCGGTCAGAAGCGGAACCTGAGGAAGGCGGCTTACGTTCACAAGGCGGACAAGCCGCGCATCGAGAGGCTGCTGCCGAAGTAGAGCGGCGAAGCAGAGCGGCGAAGCAGAACGCTGAACCAGAGGACCAACTGGCAGGGAAAGGACGACGAGGGATGTCCAGGGCTAGAGGAGCGCCGGCATCGAGACGGCGCCGCAAGAAGGTACTCAAGGCCGCGAAGGGCTACCGCGGCGCACGGAGCAAGTTGATCCGGACGGCTCGTGAGACCGTCCAGCGAGCGGGGCAGTACGCCTACCGCGACCGACGGGCGCGCAAGGGTGACATGCGGAGGTTGTGGATCATCCGGATCAACGCGGGAGCGAGACTGCACGGGCTTTCCTACAGTCGGCTCATGCACGGACTCAAGGAAGCCAACGTCGAGATCGACCGGAAGATGCTCGCGGAGATGGCAACGAACGACGCCGACGGTTTCGCGAGGCTCGTCGACGTCGCGAAGGGCACCGTCGACTAGTCGGCTGCTCCGGGGAGGCAGGTCGTGATCGAACGGCTGAAGGAGCTTCGGGTCGAAGCCGTGGCGGCGTTCGAGGGCGCGGGTACCGCGGCCGAGCTCGAGGAGGTGCGCGTCCGATACCTCGGGCGGAAGAGCGAGCTCAACCAGACCTCGCGGGGGCTCGGGAAGCTCCCCGAGGACGAGCGCCGCGCCGCGGGGCTGGCCGTCAACGAGATCAAGCAGGAGCTCTCGGCGCTTCTCGACGCGGCGATCGCGAGGCTCGCCGCCGGCGCAGGAGGCCGAGCCGGGGCGCTCGATCTGACGCTCCCCGGGCGACTTCCCTGGGTCGGCAGGAAGCACCCGATCACGCGAACGCTCGAGCGGCTCGAGTCGATCTTCGCGAGCCTTGGCTTCGAGGTGGCCACGGGACCTCACATCGAGGACGACTTCCACAACTTCGAGGCTCTGAACATCCCGGCCGACCACCCCGCGCGCGATCTGCACGACACGTTCTACATCGAGGGCGACAAGCTCCTCCGGACGCACACGTCGCCGGTGCAGATCCGCACGATGCTGTCGAGGAGCCCCCCGATCAGGATCATCGCGCCGGGACGGGTCTACCGGAACGAGACGCCGGACGCCTCGCACGGGGCCGAGTTCTACCAGCTCGAGGGTCTCTACATCGACAAGGACGTCAGGTTCGGCGAGCTCATGGGCGTCCTCCAGAAGTTCCTCGGTGAGCTGTACGGCCAGGAGGTCGTCGTCCGGTTCCGTCCTGGGTTCTTCCCGTTCACCGAGCCGTCGACCGAGGTCGACATCGAGTGCCGGATCTGTACCGGCGAAGGGTGCAGCGTCTGCAAGAACACCGGCTGGGTCGAGCTCCTCGGCGCCGGAATGGTCGACCCGCGGGTCTTCGAGGCGGTCGGGTACGACCCGGACGTCTACACCGGCTACGCGTTCGGTCTCGGGATCGACCGGATCGCAATGATGATGAGCGGCGTCAACGACATCAGGCTCTACCACGAGAACGACCTCCGGTTCCTCCGGCAGGTCTAGAAGACCCCCCGGAGCGCGGGGGAGTGGTTCGACGGAAGGCGACGCATGAAGGTCAGTCTCAACTGGCTCAGGGACTACGTCGACTTCGACCTCAAGGCCGTGGATCTTGCCAGGCGGCTCACCGAGCAGCTCACCGAGACCGAGGTCGTCGAGACGGGCTGCGGTGAGGTCAGGGGCGTCGTGGCGGCGAAGGTCGTCACGGTCGACGCGCACCCCGACGCCGACAAGCTCTCCGTCTGTGTCGTCGACTGGGGCGGGGGTTCCTCGACGGTCGTCTGCGGCGCGCCGAACGTGAGGGCCGGTATGGTGTCGGCTCTGGCGGTCCCGGGCGCGGTCATCGCGGGCGGCAGGAAGATCGAGGAAGTCACGCTCCGTGGGCGCAGGTCGCACGGGATGCTCGTGTCGGCCGCCGAACTCGGGCTCGAGGAGCACTCCGACGGGATCCTCGAGCTCGACCCCGGCCTCGAGATCGGGAGCGACGTCGCCGGGATCCTCGGCCTCGACGATGAGGTGATCGACGTCGACGTCCAGCCGAACCGTCCCGACTGTCTCGGGATGATCGGGATAGCGCGCGAGGTGGCCGCCGCCGTCGGATCCGAGGTCAGAGTCCCCGAGGTCCACCTCAGCGAGGTCGACCCCGGGGCTTCCGAGCTCTGTGCCGTGGAGATCGAGGACGTGAACGACTGCCCGCGCTACGTCGCGCGGGTCATCTCCGACGTCGAGATCGGTCCGTCGCCCGCCTGGCTCACATCGAGACTGGCGAGCGTGGGGCTCAGGAGCATCAGCAACGTCGTCGACGTCACGAACTTCGTCATGCTCGAGTACGGCCACCCCATCCACGCGTTCGACTACGACGCGCTCGCGGGCCACAAGATCGTGGTCCGAAGGGCGCGGAAGGGCGAGACGCTCACGACGCTCGACGGAGTCGACCACGAGCTCTCCCCGATGCACCTGCTCATCTGCGACGGGGAGAGGGCGATCGCCGCGGCCGGTGTCATGGGCGGCGGCGAGACCGAGGTCTCGGGCGGGACGACGAACGTCTTCCTCGAGTGTGCTTGGTTCGACCCGGTGGTCGTCAGGCGCGGGGCGCAGAACCTCGGTCTCCGCACCGACGCGAGCCAGCGCTTCGAGCGCGGCGTCGACGCGCTCGCGATGGAGACC
>JALGVN010000254.1 GCA_025774645.1 bacterium | reverse complement strand
CGGCGACTCGGTCTACCACGGACTGATCCCGACGCAGCCCGACGGCTACCAGATCGACTACTACGTCGAGGCGACCGACGACGAGGGCGCCTCGATCAGCTACCCCGGCACCGGACAGGCGGACCCGTTCAGCTACTCGATCGGCTACACCCTGATCGCGTACATCCAGGAGAACGACGTGTCCCTCAGCGGGCAGGCCGCGAACGTGCGTGGCATCGTGACCGCGGGGGAGGGGCTCTTCCTGACGTCCGTCATCTACATCCACGAGGGCGTGGGCGCGTACAAGGGCATCAAGTGCTACGTCTCGGGATTCGACGGCGACCTCAACGAGGGCGACGACGTGACCATATGCGGGACGATCTCCGAGTACTACGACGAGACGGAGATCTCGCGTCACTTCCCGGAGTCGATCGTCGTCCACTCGTCCGGGAACCCCGTCTACGGCTACACCGACATCGCGAGTGCGGACATCGCGTGGGGTAGCCCCTCCGCCGAGCTGTACGAGGGCCAGCTCTGCTCGATTGACGACGTGACGGTCGACAGCCCGGACATCGGGTACGGCATGTGGACGGTCTACGACACGACTCCGGCCGACACCTGCCGCGTCGACGACCTTGCCTTCTACAACTACACGCCGCAGGCCGGCGACGAGCTCGCCGAACTGCGCGGCATCGTCCAGTACAGCTATGGCACGTTCAAGCTCGAGCCGCGTTACGACGAAGACATCATCGGCCCGCCGGAGATCAGCACCGTCCGGTACTCACCGGTCCCGCCCGAGGGCGGGGAGGTGATGACGGTGTCGGCGGTGATCGCGGACGACACGGCGGTGACCGCGGCGGACCTCCACTACAAGTCGACGGCGATGGGTTCGTACGCGACGGTGGGGATGGCCGAGGGAGCCGGTGACACCTGGGCGGCCGACATCGGGCCGTTCGCCGACGGCCAGCGCGTGCACTACTTCGTCACCGCATCCGACGGCACGCTCATCGCTCGCCGTCCGGTCGTCGGAACCTACAGCTTCTACGTGGGGCTCCTGACGATCGCGCAGGTTCAGACGCCCGACGGTGGCGGCGACGCGTCGGTGATGGACACGATGGCTGTCAACGTGCAGGGCATCGTGACGGCGAGGCCCGGACTCTTCAGCGACTACAACTTCTACATCCAGGACGAGGAAGGTGCCTGGAACGGCGTCCAGATCTTCGATCGCACCGCCTCGCTCACGTTCGTCCGCGGCGATGAGCTCATCGTCTGCGGCGAGGTCGAGGAGTACTTCGGCGAAACGCAGATCGCGCTTCACTTCGCAGAGGCCGCGGTGCTCGTGGACCACACGGCGCCGCCGGTGGGCACGCAGATCGCGACGCCGGAGCTCCAGAACGTGATCACCGGTGAGAAGTACGAGGGCGTCCTCGTTTCCGCCGACGACTCGACGGTCGAGGTGGCCGATCTCGGATTCGGCGAGTGGGCCATCCAGAACACCGGCAGCGCGTCGGACACGTGTCGCGTCGACGACCGCGCGGACTACGACTACGTGCCGTCCGAGGGCGACAACGTCTACGTCAGGGGTATCGCGACCTTCGCGTTCGGCAATTACAAGATCGAGCCGCGCGGGAACGACGACATCATGCCGGCGACCGGCGTCGATGATGGCGGCGTAGTCGAGCAGAGATTCGCGCTCGCGCAGAACGTGCCGAACCCGTTCAACCCGAAGACGGCGATCGCTTTCAGTCTCGCGGAGGCCGGTGAGGTCACGCTCGAGGTCTACGACGTGACGGGCCGCAGGATCTCGTCGCTCGTCAGCGGATGGCTCGGAGCGGGCCCGCACCAGGTCGTCTGGGACGGCAGGACCGACGACGGAGAGAAGGCAGCGAGCGGAGTGTACTTCTACAAGCTGGCGACCGGCGAGGACAGGGTCAGCAGGAAGATGGTGCTCCTGAAGTAGCACCTTGCATCGGCCGAGCGGCTGTAACGAATACTGGCGGGCGGGGACCGACCCATTGAGGGAACGGGTCCCGCCCGGCCGACAGCGGGGAGCAACGCGCAAGCATACTGCTACAGGCTGTTCCTTAGACACGACACCAGTGGACAAAGACATCTTGTGGAACGGCCCACCGTGTTACGGCGGTATGCGGCTCGGTATGGCGTCGCCCCCTGACGATTCTACGACCACGACAGGATCGGGCGCCGTCCCTACGGGCGAGTCTCGATCCTGTCGTGCGTTTCGAGTGGGCTGACGTCCCAGGAAGTGCGAGGGAGAGAACCATGACCTCAAGACGCTCCGCCCACATACTCCTCACGATGTTCCTGCTCTGCGGGGCCGTCCTCGCGGGAGCCGCGGGTCCGGCTCTCGAGAGATCGTACGACCCCGCGGACCTGGCGATCGCCGTGGACGGCGTCTACTCAAGGGTGAGGATCGAGGGCGGCAACCTGGCGGTCAAGACGCCTGGTGCTCCCGCTCTCCCCGTCGAGTACCTCTCCTTCGTCATTCCCGCCGACCGGCGGGTCGAGGACGTGATCGCATCGTGGACCGAGACCGAGCTCCTCGGCACGCACCGTATCGTCCCGGCGCAGCCCGAGGTTCCGATCGGGGAGAAGGCCGACTGGGTCGAGCCCGATCCCTCGATCTACGAGAGCGGCGAGGCCTATCCGTCGACCCGCGTGGCGTACCTCGGCGACGGCTACCTGGGCGGCTACCGGATCGCGACGATCGCGGTCTACCCGCTCACGTACGCGCCGGTCACCGGCAGGCTCACGCTCGCGCGCGACATCTCGGTCGAATTCGAGCTCGCGCCCGCTCCCGACCGGTCCCAGCCGCGCCGGCGCATGACCGCCCGTTCCGACGACCTCTACCGTCGCCTCGTCGAGAGCATGGTCGAGAACCCCGAGGACGTAGCGGGCAAGCTTCGCTCGGTCGAAATCGTCGACGACGCGGGACCGGCGGGTTTCCTTCCGCGCTACAGCCCGTCGCTCGACGGGAGCCCCGTCGAGTACGTGATCGTCACGACCGACGAGTTCGCGTCGCGGTTTCAGGAGCTCGCGGACTGGAAGACGAAGAAGGGCATCACGGCGGTCGTGCGGACCGTCTCCTGGATCGACTCGAACTACCCCGGCGGATGCGACGCGGCTGAGCGGATTCGTCTGTTCCTCGCGGACGCCTTCTCGTCGTGGGGGACTACCTACGTCCTGATCGGCGGCGACACGGGCGCGGTCCCTGTTCGCTTCGCGTGGACGTGGTACTACGGCGGCGATTTCATCCCCACGGATCTCTACTACAGTGACCTCGACGGCAACTGGAACGACGACGGGGACGACAGATTCGGTGAGGCGTTCAACGGCTCCTCGTCGCCGGGCGACAGCGTCGACCTGTATCCCGACGTCTTCGTCGGACGCGCGCCGGTCGCCAGCACGTACGAGGTCGAGACGTTCATCGACAAGGTTCTGACCTACGAGAAGTCGCCCAACGTCGTGTTCGCAGGGCGAGACGTGTTCCTGGGAGAGGTTATCTTCCCGT
>JALGVN010000049.1 GCA_025774645.1 bacterium | reverse complement strand
CCTGCGCCAATTGCGAACCCGCAGATCGCCGCCTCGACCGCGAAACCGACGCGTTTCGATCTCACGAGGTAGACAAGAAAGGCCGCCTTGAGAATCTCCTCGACGGCCGGGCCGACGTATCGCGAGTAGGTCGCGAGGTCCACCGGCAGGACATCCAGGAGGCGGAGGTTCACGAGCAGACTGGCGAACGCGACCGCGACACCGACGAGAATCGCCCGCAGGATCGCGACCGGACGTAGCAGCTTGAAACTGTCGAGGAGGATCAGACAGATCAGAAACGCGACAACCGGGAGAATGGTCGTGAGCAGCCTGACAGGGAAGTTCATCGCTCGCGCCGGTGAAAAGGGTAAGGAGCGCGGTCGCATCCGCCGCGTCTCGACGATGGAACCGACGGAACCGTCATCTGAGGATCTTGAGTGAGAACATCCACTCCTCGGTCGTTCTCCACCCTTCTTCTTTCGCTACGGCGTATCCGCCCGAGAGCGTCCACGGCATCGACGAGAACGACACGAGTTGGACATTCAGCTGGGCTCCGACGTTCACGACCCTCTGCTGCCAGGGCTCGAAGTCGAGGTTCGTGATGATCCCCTGCGAGAAGATCGCGACCCGCGCCCAGTTCGCGTAGAAGTTCGGGAAGCCGACGTGCTTGAACCGGATCGGCGGAAGCGTCCACTCGAGCATGCCCTTCACGTAGTTCCTGCCGGCGATGCTGTTCAGCTCTCTTCCCGGGAAGCTGTAGAACCTCCTGTAGCGGTTGACCGCACGGTGGTCGACCCAGTTGTTCCCGAAACCCCCGAAGAAGAAGTTCGCGAACGGCTCGTCTCGCGGGCCGATGGAGTTTCCGGCTGTGGCGTGGAGCCAGAGCGACGAGTGGTCGATCGGCGTGAGGAACCCGTACGCGAGCTCCCCTCGGAACTGAGGGAAGGCGTCGTCGCGGACGTACGTGCCCGACGATACGAGCCTCGCCATGATGCCCTTCTCCGCCTCGATCGCACCGATCGTGCTTCTGAGGTTCGAGTAGTTGAGCTGCGCGTTTCCGGAGAGGAAGTTGTCGTAGGACGTGGGGACGTACTGGGCGTCCGGGAGCCGCTCCAGGCCCCAGTAGCCGGTCGCGCCGAGCGCGTATCCGAGCGACACCGGCGAGTCGTCGACGAACTTCCCGCTGTAGGAGAGGCCCAGGGAGTAGCCCTTCCTGCTCGTCTTCGTCGGCCCGAAGAAGTCGTAGAAGTCGGCCCGGTTGTAGGCGCCGTGGAGCCGCCAACGGTCGAATCGGTAGTTCAGACGGGCGTGGAGCCGCTCGTCCTCGGGGAGCTGCGAGTCCGGCGCGTACGAAATCGAAAGATCGAGCCCGTGGAGGCGGACGGGGTCGGTGAAGTTGAAGCGCGCTCCGATGCACGTCCTGTTCTTGTAGGACTCGAGAATCGGATACGCCGAAGCGAGCTGGATGCTCTTGAGGCCGTCGTACCTCTCCGGGACGAGCGCGAGCGTGTCGATCTCCACGGCCGCGGGCGAACCGAGCATCCACTCCTTGACGAGCGGGTAGTCCCGCGCGATGGCGCTTCCCAGGTAGTGGACCGGGCTGACGTCCTCGATGGGCTCGTCCTCGATCATCACGGGGACGAACCCGTCACCGGTGTAGCGGAAGACGATGACGGAGTCGCCCTTCGCCGGTATCGGCCGGAAGTACCCGGTCTCACAGTTCGAGAGCGCTTCCATCTCCGCCGTCTCCGTGTCGTACCTGAAGACGTTGGAGGTGCCCGTGTAGAACGACGTCCCGTACAGGTAGCGGCCGTCGTCCGAGAAGACGAAGTTCGACGCGGAGTTGTCCGCGAACTCCCACAGGATCTCGTAGGAGCTGTCCCAGGCGAGCAGCTTCGCAATCTCCATCCGGACGAGCCGCTGTCGTCCGCTCACGTCGACGAGACAGCCGGAGACGTACCTGCCGTCCGGGGAGATGTCGATATCGAAGAGGTCCTTTCCGTAAGAGAGGACCAGGATCTCCTGCCAGCGGTCGTAGGGTTCCGGGAACCGGACTAGCCGCGACTTCCCGTTGTGGTGCTGTATTCCCCAGACCGAGCCGTCGCTGCGGTTGAACGCGAGGTCGCCGGTGCGCGTGTTCTCCCGGAGCACCGTGGACTTGCCGGTCTCGATGTCGACAACGTTCAAATCGCGCCAGCGACGACTGTTGTGCGTCGTGTAGAAGAGCCGCGAGTTCTCCTCGTCGTATGCCAGCTGGGTGACGTAGTACGTAGCGGCCGTCGGAACGTCGCACAGCCGTCTCGTCTCGCCGGTCGCGACGTCTAGCTCGGTGATGTGAGCGAAGTCTCCGGGGTACTGGACGGCCGCGTAGAGCTTCCCCGTCTTCTCGTCGAAGAACTCTCTGGAGACCGAGCCGAGCGGGTGTTCCGAAAGGACGCGGTATGGCGTGGTCTCGAAGAGCCGGATGGAGTCGAGGTTGGCGGTCTGCCACTCCTGCTCCCACACGACCCAATTCGCCCACTCCTCGTCGAGAGACACTCCATAGACGTTCCGGAACTGGGAGGAGAAGTACCTCCGGCTGCCCTCTGACCTCCGGAACCAGTCGATGATCTTCTCGGGGCCGTAGTGGTACGCGAGGTAGCTCACGAACCGCGTGCCGTACAGATAGGAGATCCGGCCGGTCTGGAAGTCGATGGTGGTTCCCTCCGACTCGAGCCCGACCACGTCGTAGAAGAAGCTCCCATCGCGGATCATCGTGCGGAAGACCATCTCGTCGTATCCGCTCTGTGCCCGGCCGATCCCACCCGCCATCCACGTCTCAAGGAAGACCGCGATGCCCTCGTGGTACCAGCGGGGGGAGTAGTAACGAGGGTTCGTGAGGTAGCTGTACACCATCGAGAGAGGATCGTCGTCGTCGGGCGCCACCTTGCCGAAGAAGACAGTCCTGAAGAACTCATCCGCGCCCGTCGCCTGGTCGCACGCGACGACGTGCACGAGCTCGTGGCTGGTCACCCAGTTCATCCGCTCGTTCGTCGGACACGTGTCGAAGACGTACTCGAACGGCTCGAGGCCGATCGTGATGTAGTTGAAGGGAATGGTCGTCGTCCCGGCGTACCCGTAGTCGTCGAAGTCCTGAAGGTGTACGGTCACCTCTTCGCTCGGCGTGTAGTCGAAGAGTTCCTTGTGAAAGCGGAAGGAGTTCTCGAAGCAGCGCGCCAGGTGCGGGACGACATAAGAGTGCGCCTCGTCGTAGTAGACGAGGCGCAGATCCTGCGCGCGAACCTGGCGGTAGTAGAGACCGGGCTGGTAGTCGTCATCTTCTGCTGCCGCGACGGGAGCGACGGGAAGCTGCAGCAGCGCGAGCGCGACGAGGGCGGCGAGGAGACAGACAGGGCGGCCGCGGGGGCTCTCTCTCTCCATCTTCGTGTCCCTGGTTTGGGTGATGAGACCGGCTGGGATGTCACGAGTGTCCGGGCTGACAACACGACGACCGGAGGGGAGACGCGGTCCCCAGACTCAGCATCTCCCCTCGGTCTCTCGCTGTCAACACCCGGTGAAGCTCCTGGTCGGCTTCACTCCGTCAGTCGGCGTCATTCGACGGACGCCTCCCGGGATCAGAACTCCGAGCCGATGTCCTGCCTGTACGAGCGCTCGAGCATCATCGCCTGGCTCTGCGTCGAGGCGGCGGCGAACATGGCCGCCCTGTCCTGGTTCGGGAGCGCCTGGAGCGCCACGGCCTGCGCGCTCGCGGGGAGCCTCTCGAACGACGCGAACCGCTCCTGCTGCGGCATTGCCTCCCACATCAGCGCCTTGTCAGTGGCGGGGACGGCATCGAAGAAGGCGCCCACGAAGCTCTCGGAGCTCCAGACCGAGCTCCTCTGCAGCATCGCCACCCGCTCGCTGGAAGGCAGGCCCTCGAACACAGGGACGAGGGAGGAACCGCTCGCCCAGGCGGGGCTCTTAGCGAACATGTCCGCCTGCGCCAGAACCGGCATCCTCTCGAACACGAACCGCTTCTCCGACGAGGACATGGCCTGGAACATCGCGGCGTCGACCGGCTGCGCCCAGGCCGGACTCTTCTCGAGCACGAGCGCGACGTCCGAGCCCGCCATCGCCCCGAAGAACCCGTCCACGAAGATCTCGGATCCCCAGACTGAGCTACGCTGGAGCATGGCAACACGTGCACTCGAAGGCATTGCCTCGAGGATCGGCTGCATAAGCTCTGACGCGCACACGGGGCTGCGTTCGAAGAACGCGGCCCGCTCCCCCTGCGTCATCGCCTCGAAAACGGTGAGCTGCTCCCCCTGCGTCATCGCGCCGAACATCGCGACGTCGATCGGCTGCGTCCATGCCGAACTCCTCTCGAGCATGTACCCGACGTCCGAGGCGGGCATGGCGCCGAAGAACGCCTGCAGGAACTCGTCGCTCGACCAGACCGTGCTCTTCTCGAGCATGAGCGCTCTGTCGCTGCCAGACGTGGCCCGGAGGAACTGTGCGACCATCTCGTCGGATGCCCACACGGGATTCCTCGCCAGCATGTCGGACTGCGTCAGCGCGGGAAGCCTCTCGAATACGGCGAGCTGCTCGCGCCGGGTCATCGCGCCGAACATCTGCGCGTCGATCGGCTGCGACCACGCCGGGCTCCGCTCGAGCATGTACCCGACGTCCGAGGCGGGCATGGCGCCGAAGAACGCCTGCAGGAACTCGTCGTTCCTCCAGGCGGAGCTCTTCTCGAGTATGAGCGCCTTGTCCTTCGCAGGCATGGCCTCGAGTATCTGGCTCATCAGCACCTCGGATCCCCAGTCGGAGCTCCGCGCGAGCATCGCTGAGCCCTCCTCCGTCGCGGTCTTCCCGAGGTACGGCTCGAGGAGCCTCTGGCTCCCCCACGCTGAACTCCGCTCGAGCATCGTGGCTCTCTCTTCGACCGGGAGGTTCTGGAGCATTGCCGCCTTGGCGTCGGCGGGCATTGCGGCGAACATTGCGAGCATCTCGTTCTGCGATGCGTGAGCGAAGTAGGCGGCGTAATCGTGGAGGGGCACGCGCTGGAGCATGTCGGCCACTTCACCCTCCGAGCACCGCTCGAGAGCGCTTGCTCTCTCAGGCCGCGTGGCCATCTCGAAGGCTGCCGCCTTCTCGCTAGCCGGGAGCGACTCGAGGAATGGCTCGAGGACGAAGCTCGACGATGCCATCGCGCTTCTCTCGAAGACGCCGAGCTTCTCCTGGGCCGGCATCGCCTCGAACGCCGAGCCCAGCTGCTGCGCCGACAGCCTCTCGAAGACGAACTGCGCGGCGTCGGGCTCCCGCCAGACCGGGTTCTTCTCGAGGACGGCACTCTGCTCCTCGGACGGCATCCGACTGAACATGATCGCCATGTCCTCGGAGGATTCCCAGACCGAACTCTTCTCGAAAGCGGCGACCTTCGCCTGGTGGGGCATGGCCTCGAACTTGGCGCTCATGGACTCCGTGGAACTGCCGGCGACGGGCTTGAACTCGAGGACCGCGGCCTTCGACTGTGCCGGCAGCGCGTCGAACATCGAGATGAGAATATCCTCGCTGCGCCACGCCGAGCTCTTCTCGAGCATCCTCGCCTTGATCTGAGCGGGCATCGCCTCGAAAATCGGCGCCATCAGCGCGGACTCCCAGGCGGGACTTCGCTCGAGCATGCGTGCCTTCTCCTCGGCGGGCATGGCTCCGAAGAACTGCGCCATCAGCTCCTCGGACTCCCAGATGCTGCTCCGCTCGAGTGCTGTGGCGCGCCGGTCGTCGTCGAGCCTCAGGAACATGTCGTTCTGCGCGAGGAGTGGAGCCCGTTCGAAGTGGGACGCTTTCTCCTGCGCCGAGGCGCGATCGAAGAGGTCGGCGGTCGCCTCGGTAGCGGTCGCGCCTCCCTGTCCCTCGAGCACCACGTCCTGCTCCGTGATCTGCTCGGCGCGGTACTTCTGGACCGCGCCGATCGTGCCTACGAGATCGTCGTCGGCGGGTCCCTGGGACACGAAGCCGAAGTAGGCCACCACACAGACGGCGACGACCACGACCGTGGCGAGAATCGCCTTACTCCTGTTCATGGCTACCCCCTCTTTCTCGTGCGCTCGCCCTCAGCGTCGCGCACAGCCGGTTTGTGGGTCGGTGAAGAAGAACCGTGGATGCGATCGTGTTCATCAGAGCTTCTATCCTTCGTCAGGTGTGATGGACTTCTCGAACAGCAGGTTGCCGGAGTGGAGAACCCTCATCCGAATCGGCGAGCCGGCGCGGCGGCCGTCCTTGAAGACGAGCGAGTAGTCGCAGTCGCCGACGTGTGTCAGCTCGGCCTCGTTGGCGCGAACCTCTATGGTGTGCGTGCCCTCGTCGAGGGCGGAGTAGCCCTCGAAGCGGACTTCCTCGTCGTATTGGAAGATGATCTGAACCTGGTCCTGCGAGGAGATGCCGAGATGAACCTGAACGGCGTTCTCGGTGTGTTCGACGCAGGCCCCACCGTAGATCTCCCCGAACTCCAGGGCGATGCACTGCGAGTTCAGGAGCCTCCCCCCAGCGTCGCTGCCGACGATCGTCCCGTACGGCCTGTGGGTGCGATCCGAACCGGCGAGCATCCCGGGGTCGGCGCGGAGGAGGAGGATCCCTGTGGCGGCGCAGAGGCCCATGCCGAGCAGGATGCCGGTCGCGAGGGCGTACGCGGGTCGCGCTGGAATGAACCGGCGCAACGAGATCCGACGCGGGGTGATTCGCGCGGCGAAGTACCTGTCTTCCTCCGGCGCGCGTCTCCGCATTTCGCCGACGGACGAGAGGATGCTCTCCTTGAGGCCGGGTGGCGGCTCCGACTTCTCGATGCCGCGGAGGGCGCCGTCGATCTCGCAGAGCTCGCGATAGAGATCGCGCGTCTCCGAGTCTTCGGTCAGGAGATTCCCGAGCTTCGCACTCTCTTCCGCCGAGTTCGTCCCGTCGATCTCGCCGTGCATGAGCTCGAGTGTTCTCTCGTCGGTCATCTCGCCTGTCCCTGCCGGACCAGTATGTCCCTGAGTTGGTGTCTCGCCGTGAAGAGCCTCGACTTCACTGTCTTCTCTCGGATGCTCACGATGTCGCTGATTTCGGTGTACGAGAGCTCGAGGAAGTACTTGAGCACGATCACGATGCGGTGCTCAATCTTGAGGCGGAGCAGCGCACTCTGGAGAAGCTCGCTCCGGTCGCTCTCTGTGGCCGAGTCCCAGGCCGCGCCGGTGTGCTCCCAGAGGTCTCCGTCGACCGCGGCCTCACGCTTCCTCTTCCGCAGGTGGTCGATGCACTCGTTGGCGGTGATCCTGTAGAGCCAACTGAAGAAGCGGTAGTTCGGGTTGTAGGTGCGGAGCTTCGTGTAGACCTTGAGGAAGACCGTCTGTGTGATGTCTGCAGCGTCGTCATCGTTCTTGACCATTCCCACGGCTACGTTGAAGACCATTCCCTGGTATCTCTCGACGATCGACTCAAACGCGAACGTGTCACCCTTGGCCGCCCTCTGTGCGAGTACCGCGTCATCTACCATGATTACGTTGGGAGCGCTCCGAAGGTTGGTGAGTTTCTTGGCGGTATCGATAGCGGCTGTCTCAGACGGGACGATCGCGGCTGTGGCGGCCTCTCCACCGCACCGCCGGGTTTCGGCTGGACCGGTCTGTTCAGCGCCGCTTCGTGTCGAGTGGCTGCTCACTCAATATCGAAGAGGAGGTTGAAGCCCGCGAGCCTGAAGAGATCACTCAGATGGGGGCTCAGGTTCACGAGCCTCAGGCCGTGCCCCTTTTCGTTCAGTCGCTTCTGGGTTGCCAGGAGTACCCCCAGCCCCATGCTGGAGATGTACTCCAGGTCGGTGAAGTCGACGGTGCAGGATTCCGTGACCGTGCTGAAGACGGCGGTCGCGGCGTCGGCCTGGGATGCATCCAGGCGTCCCGACAGCACGACGTCCCCGTTCTCAGCCCGTTGTATCTTGAACATCCTTCCTCCCGATGTGCTTGACGGCCGTGACGCAGAGGGTCCCGTCGATGTACTGGTAACTGAGTTCGTCGAAGAGCTTGCGAACGAGATGGACGCCCAGGCCACCAACTTCCCTCTCGGACAGCGGCCGACGAACGTCGACGGCGCCGATGTCAGACGCGTCGAAAGACTCGACGTCGAAGTCGGTGAGATTCAACACGAGCCGATCCCCTTCGCGCTCGAGCCGGATCGCTATGTGGTCACGCCCGCCAGTGTTGTGCCTCACCATGTTCGTGAAAAGCTCCTCGATGGCGAGCTTCACCGCGAACGCCCCGTCGTCATCGATCGCCTCTTCGGCGGTGAATTCGTCGACAGAGCGGAAGATCTCATCGAGGGCTTCGATCGTTCGCTCGAATTCTCTCTTCATGTCGCAATATAGAATGGCGGGAGGGAGTGGGTGGTCCGGCCGCTCAGGCGGCAAGGGCCCCCAACACAGGAATGCGGCGCAGCGAGTCCCGCGGCAGCGCTGCGTTCACGAGCTCCCTGCCGGAGCGGAAGCGGCTGGGGAACGGATGAATGAGCATCGGTCGGGTGTGTGACCACGATTGTACCGGCACGAGCAGGATGGCGCAATGAGGAATCTGCGCGTTGAGAGCGACGGAATCGACCCTCGCGGAGCTCCCGATGCTGTCGGGTCGGCTGAGGCGTACGTTGCCTCCGCTGTGGAAGCGGGCGGAGATGCTTGATGCTATTTCCATCGAACCATGCTATACTAGACTCACTATCCCGCTGAACAGACGGTTCTGACACACCGCCGCTGGCTGTGCGCGGGGGATTGTGCAAGCCCTCGCTCAGGGCTCGGACTGTCATCCCCGTGCTCGCTGGCATCGGCAGTGAGGCGTCCCTATTCTATCTGCGCCTGTTTCACGGCGGGCAACTGAGACGGAGGACGAGTGAATGAACATCAGACACGTGGCTACACTTCTTGTTGGGTTTGCGCTCTTGACTGCCACGCACGTCGCGTACGCCGCGACCACAGACCTGCCTCCCCGGCATGAACTCAGTCCGCCGGATGAACGTTCGTCTTTCGTGCGCGAGCACGTTCCAACGAGACTGGACACGATGTGGCTCTTCGATGCAACCTTCGACGACCTGACGGGCAACAACGCCGGATGGACGTCCTACGACATGAGCGGGTGGCCGGCTCAGACGAACTACTGGCACCGCGACACGATTCGCATGCGTCCGAACGACCCCAACTTCGACTACCTGGACGACGGCGACGGCGTCCCCTACAGCTGGTGGTGCGGGACGTACAACGAATGCTGGCAACAGCCGCGGGGGTACGGGAACAACTGGGTGCAGTACCTCGGGAGGGAATTCGCGGATGTTGCGGTGAACACGGACCCGGGCGACCCGTTGATCCTGGGCTTCGACCAGCGGTTCGCCATGGAGCACGACTACGACTACGGCTACGTCGACATCTCGATTGACAGCGGCGGTAACTGGGACACGGTCCACAGTGTCAACAACCCCGGTTTCAGCGGGAAGCCCGGCTTCCCGCAGGACTGGGACAGTGGCAACCCAGACAGCCACGTTACGCTCGATCTCGGCGCGTACGCAGGGCAGACGGTCACGTTGCGATTCCGCTTCGAGTCGGACGGCGCCTACTCTCCGCAGGACCAGCCGGACAATGCCACCCACTCGGTGCAGGACGGCGCGTGGCAGATCGACAACATCACGTGGACAGGCCCGGGCGGTGAGTTCTGGAGCGACGACTGCGAGACGGACGACAACGGCTGGGATCGCTCGGACATGCCGGCGGGCTGGCAGAGCGGCGTCGCGTTCTACCGTGGCCAGCTCGGGACCGACTTCGTGACGGGCCAGGACTTCAGCTGTGAGAACGCACCCGACGGCGCCTGGGTTTACGGGGCCGTCGACCCGCTCCCGGGGGGATCGGGCACGATGGTCGACTGGCAGTACTCGTGGCTGATAAGCCCGCCGATCGATATCAGCGGCGCCACGAATCTCGTCGCCCGGTGGGACATGTGGATCGACTTTCCCGCTGCTGCGAACGATCTCTTCAACCTCCTTCTCGCAGCCGATGACGAGCAGGGGTGCGTGACAGACCCGACGGGATTCGTCGACGAGTCGCCAGGCGTGTGGTACGGGGGACCGTTCTGGAACACCTGGAGCGACAACTGGAACGCGTTCGCGGACAACAACTGGCTGGCTATTAGGTGGGAAGTCTGGAACAACGACCCCGGGTCGCCGCACATGGCCGGCCTGCTCCTCGACCGGCAGAGAGTCGGGACCACGGTGGGTGATCCGGGGACCGCGTGGAACCGCGACACCTGGAACAGCTTCAACGACTGGTTTGTGGACGATCTTCCGGAGGCTCAGGCGGAGCACGCGAGGGTCTCGATCGTCGACGTGCAGGGAATCGAGTCGGCGTACCTCGTGGCCTCATCGGACGACGGCGAGTCCTGGACGAGCTACCCGTGCGTGCGAGAAGGGGAGACGAACTGGTGGGGCGCTCCGCCTCCTGTGGACCACATCTCCCAGGGCAGCGAGATCCACTACTACTTCGAGGCGACCGACGGGGCCAGCAACGTGTCGGTCTATCCAACCGACGCTCCCGACACGTACCTCGAGTTCTCGATCCTCCCCATCACGGGGTCGGTCGAGTCTCCCGGGATCCTCCTCGTCGACAAGTTCGGGAGGCGCATTCCGGGCGAAAACCGTGACTACAGCAACTCTGCTCAGGATCACTACGAAGACGCGCTCTCAAGGCTCGGGTTCGAGTGGGACGTGTACGACGTGGAGGTGCCGAGCGGGAGCACCCTCTCACACGGCCCGGACTACTCCGGAATGCAGTACTACGATACGCAGATCTGGTTCGCCGACTGGTTCTACGTCTATGGGCTCCGGCAGCTCGATCAGCTTCACCTGACACAATGGCTGGATCAGGCCCCCTTCGAGTTTGAGCGCAACCTCCTCATCACGGGGAACAACTTCGGATACGGGCTCTCCTTTCCGGACGCGGAGACGCTCAACTTCTACCAGGACTATCTCGGGTCGGAGTTCCTGTACAGCAGCGTCGGCGACGTCACCGTGGACAGCCTGCCGGGGCTCGTAGACTACGGCGGCGGGTTCGACTTCATCACGGACGGGGGCTGTATCCTCCAGGGCAGCTGTCCGGTCCTCGGCTATTTCGACGTGCTCCAGCCGCACCCGGCCATCCCCAGCGGAACGCAAACGGTCGCGGAGTATGTGCGGCAGGACATGAGTCAGTGGCCGGCTGGCGTCGCGTACGATCATCCGGACGGCTTTCAGACCGTCAATCTCGGTTTCGCGATCGAGCGCATGGTGGGTCCACCAGACGGCAGCGGGCACTACGTGGACGGCGGCCCGCACCGGAGGAGCCTCCTCGGGAACATCATGGACTACTTCGGGAAGGAGCCGACGCTCTTCCAGACGTACTTGGTGAGACCCGACGGGACGGGGGACTACCCGAACATCCAGGCGGCGATCAACGCGGCGGCTCACGGGGACACTGTCGAGCTCGCGGACGGTACGTTCACGGGCTCCGGCAACGTCAACATCAGCTTCTTCGCGAAGATGATCACTGTCAGGTCGGTCAGCGACGATCCTACGCTCTGCGTCATCGACTGCCAGACCGAAGGACGAGGGTTCATCTTCGATTCGGCCGAGACGCCGCAGTCCGTTCTCCGGGGCGTCACGATTCAGAACGGGCAGAGCACTCTGGGCGGCGGCGTCTACTGCGGTATCGAGGCAGAGCCGACGATTGTCGGGTGCAAGTTCGAGAACAACAGCGCCGTTGACGGGGGCGCGCTGTACTGCCTCACTGCCTCTCCCGAGCTCACCGGCTGCATCTTCGTGATGAACTCGGCCGACTCATACGGTGGTGGGGTCTACGCGCAGGATTACTCGTTCCCCACACTCTTGGAGTGCTCGTTCTGGGGGAACACCGCGATGAGCGGGGGGGCGATGGCCTGTGTCGACGATTGCTCGCTCACGCTCTCGGGGTGCATTGTTATCGACAACGCGGCCACGAGCTCGGGTGGCGGGATCGGGTGCGGCGCCACCTCAACAGCAACAATCGAGAACTGCACCTTCTCGGGGAACTCGGCGGAGTTCGGCTCCGGGATCTACGTGACCCCCGCTCCCTCTACGGTGAACATTGACCACACCATCATCGCCCACGGCATAGACGGTGCGGCGGTCTTCTGTTGGGCGTGCTGCGACGTCTACGGCAACGCCGGCGGAGATTACGTGGGCTGCATCGCCGGGCAGAACGGCGTGACCGGGAACTTCTCCGCCGACCCCATGTTCTGTGACCCGGCCAGTGGCGACTACCACCTCTACGACGGGTCGCCGTGCGTCGACGCCCCGGACTGCGGACTCATCGGAGCCATGGGCATCGGCTGCGGCCGCGTGTGGTACGTGCCATCCGAGGTTCCGACGATCGCCGCGGGGATGGACTCCGCGGCCGTCGGCGACACGGTAGTCGTCGCGTGCGGTGTCTACGAAGAGTACAACATCCCATTGGAATCAGGTGTCGTGCTCCGGAGCGAAACCGGGGATCCCGACTGCGTGACGATCGACGCCCTGGGCCAGGGGCCGGTGATCGTGTGCGCGGACGTGGACAGCACGGCGCGAATCGAAGGATTCACGATTACGGGAGGGTCCGAGTCGGGCATGGTGGTGCTCTCGAGTGCGCCGCGCGTCGCAAACTGCGTCTTCGAGTCGAACTCGTCCGGGAGCGAAGGAAGCAGCGGCGGCGGGATGTACTGCGCGGATGGGTCCTTCCCGGATATCCTGAACTGCACGTTCGAGGGCAATACGGCCGTGGAGTCTGGGGGAGGGATCTACTGCACGGAGTCGACGGCGGACATCGACGGCTGCCTCTTCGTCGGGAACATGGCGTCGGCAGGCGGCGCCATCGCGGGATGGGTCTCGTCTCCGATGACGCTCTGGAACTGCACGATCACCGACAACAGCTCCGACCAGGGCGTCGGGGTGATCGATCTCGGAGTGGGATCCACGATCGACATCACGAACTGCATCATCGCATTCAGCCCGTCGGGGACGGCGGTCTCCTGCATCATCGGCCCCGCGACGATCGTCTGCAGCGACGTCTACGGGAACGCGGACGGGGACTACGTCGGGTGCATCGCGGGGCAGAACGGCATCAACGGGAACTTCTCCGCGGATCCGGTCTTCTGCGGCCCGGCAAACCCGCTCGAGCCCTACGCGCTTCGGTCCGACTCTCCCTGCGCCGCGCACAACAACCCGGAGTGCTGGTGGATCGGCGCGCTCGAGCTGGGGTGCGTCTCCTACGCGGACTGGGACGCCGGCGGCGACGGCTCCTCCTGGGGAGATCCCCTCAACTGGGATCCGGACCAGGTTCCCGGCCCGAACGATCACGCCCGGATCCAGCTCCCCGACACGTACCCCGTGCACTTCGACGACCGCAGCCAGATCTGGGCGCTGACCCACGGCGCCGAGACCGGGACGCAGACCCTGGACATCCAGGGCGGCACGCTGACGGTGACCCACGGCGCGGTGAACACGAGCGAGGTCATCGTGAGGAGCCCCGCCGCCTTCGAGGCGGACGCCTCCAGCGCGACCTCCGTGATCACGAACGAGAGCGGCGCGGTCCTGACCCTCGAGGGAGGTGACCTCATCGGGTCGGGGTCCTGCTCGAACAGCGGAACTGTCGCGAAGACAGGTGCGGGCCGAAGCAGCCTTGCGCTCTCGTTCCTGAACGAGGGCGAAGGCCGGGGCGGCGGGCTCGTACAGGTCGACGCCGGGACGCTCGCGATCGACGGTGAGTTCGACAACGTCGGGCGGGTGACCGTCAACACCGGCGGAACCGGGATCGTGAGCAGCCACTTCGTCGGCGGCAGAAACGTCCGGGGGAGTGTTGTGAACTCCGGGACCATCGAGGTCGACGGGACGCTCGGGGTCGACGGCGACCTGGAGAACCTCGGCCGCGTCACGGTCAATACCGGCGGAACCGGAATCGTCAGCAGCCATTTCTTCGACCGTGAGATTCGCGCGGGCGCGTTCACGAACGCCGAGAGCGGGACCCTGGCGGTCGACGGTTCGCTCGGGGTCGACGGAGGCTTCGAGAACCTCGGCCGCGTCACGGTCAAC
>JALGVN010000253.1 GCA_025774645.1 bacterium | reverse complement strand
GTCCGGGAAGAGCTTCGGGAGCTGCTCGAGGCGCCGCCTGAGATCCTCGTCGGTCCGCTCCTCGAGCGTCTCGACGAGCCGCGCGCGCGCGGCCGTGTCGAAGGTCCCGCAGCCGACGAGGACGATCGGTCCTGCCTGCGCCGGGTACGCCGCGGCGTATGCGAGGGCGAGCATCGCGCCCCACGACTCGCCCACGAGAGCCGGACAGGTGCCGTGCTCCTCGACGTGCTCCTCGACGAACTCTTCGACGAGACCGTGGAGGTCCTCGACGTGCCGCGCGACCGTGAGCGGTCCATCGCCGCTACCGCGCTGCCACGGCTCGAGAACCTGGAACGAGTCGGCGAGTCCCCGCGCGATTGGCGCGGCCTCCCCCGCCGCGGCGGGGCCGCCGTGGAGGACGATCACGAGTGGACCGGTCGTCCCGTGTCTCCGAATCCGCATCGGTCACCTGCCGAGAAGGACGTACCGCGTTTCCCTCCCGGGAATCGGGAACTCCCACAACCTCCGGAACCCGGCGGCCGCCAGAAGATCCAGCTGGTGCGCGTCCTCGCTGTTCGAGCCGAAGACGACCCGCGTGAACCGCCACTCCCGCTCGAACCAGTCGACGAGGGCAGCGAGCACGCGTTCGTCGAGACCGTCGGCGAGCCGCGACCGCCTCACCCAGAAGGTCGCGTACGCTTCGCTGTCCGCGATCGCCCCGAGCGCTTCCTCATCCGCGCCCATGTTCCTCAGGATCGCGTCCAGAGGATAGAGGTAGACGCACCCGAGACACTCGGACTCCGCCGGGTCCACGACCGTGAACGTGAACGCGCGGCATTCGCCGTGCTCACGCTCGTGCTGCGCGAGATCTTCGAGATTCTCCTCGCGCGTGAAGTCGTCGGACGGCCAGTCGCTCTGATCCCACACGCGGAGCGTCTCGCGGCTGTCCATCAGCGCTTCGTAGTCGAGGTCGACGTCGGTCTCGCGGAGCGGCCGAAGCACGAACCCGTCCGCCTCGAGCCTGCGCGGTACTTCCGCGTCTTCAGGATAGAACTGCATGATGCCCCTGGTGCTCTTGGTGCCCGCCGGCCCGACGATTCGCTACGGCTCGGCGTCGATGTCTTTCCTCGGCACCCCGGGCCTGCCCCTGTCGTGCGACGCGGCGCTCGCGCCCCCGCCGAGACCAAGGTGCGCCTTCTTCCGCTCCGTCTGCAGGAACTCCGCGTACGTCGGGCATCTGCCGACGAGCTCCTCGTGCGTTCCCTGGTCGACGAGCTTCCCGTCGTCCATCACGAGAATCGTGTCGGCCCGGCGGATCGTTGCGAGACGGTGCGAGACCACGAAGCAGATGCTCGCGCCCTGCTCCTCGTCGAGCCGCTTCCAGAACCTGTC
Organism: bacterium; assembly: GCA_025774645.1. GTDB lineage: Bacteria > Joyebacterota > Joyebacteria > Joyebacterales > Joyebacteraceae > JALGVN01. Next base: position 2,150 of record JALGVN010000253.1, on the reverse strand, counting down.
CTCGTTCCTCGCGTCGAGCGCCGCGGTGCAGTCGTCGAGGAGGAGCACCTTCGGCCGTCCCGCGAGCGCCCGCGCGATCGCGATCCGCTGCTTCTGCCCGCCCGAGACGAGCGCGCCCTTCTGCCCGACGACCGTGGCGACGCCTCTGGGGAGCTGCGTGAGGTCCGCGTCCATCTGCGCCATCGAGAGGCAGTACCGCGCCCACGCCGCCGCGTGCCTGCGGTCGTCCTCGAGAAGGATCGCATCCGACACGAGCCCGGAGCCGTCGCCGTCCCCGTTCCCGCCACCGTTGCCGCCACCGTTGCCGCCCTCGCTCGGAGCGTCGGCCCCGTCGGCCTCGAGCTCGAGCAACGGGTCCTCCTCGCAGAAGACGCCGTCCGGGAACGCGTCTCCCGGCACCTCGCGTCCGAACAGCACGTTCTCGCCGATCGACTTCGAGAAGAGGACCGCCTCCTGCGGCACGTACCCGATCTGCTTCCGGAACGAGTCCCAGTCCCACTCGGAGAGCGGCCGTCCGTTGACGAGGACGCGCCCCTCGGTCGGGTTCAGGATGCCCGCGATGTGCTTGAGCACGGTCGACTTCCCGCTCGCGACCGGCCCGACGACCGCGACCCTGTGTCCCGCCCGGACCCGGAACGCCACGTCGTCGAGGTTCTTCCTCGAACCGTCGTAGCTGAACGTCACGCCCTCGAACGCGATCTCCTCGATCTCGTCGATCCGCCCGCCTGAGGGCTTCGCCTCTCTGATCGGGAACTCTCGGATCTCGTCGATCCGGTCGATCGAGATGAACGCCTGCTGGCCGGTCATGAACAGGAACGGCACGTCCATCATCGGGTGCGTCAGCATGTCGAGGTAGACGTAGAACGCGAAGAGCGTGCCGATGGTGAGCTCGCCCTGGATGACGAGGTAACCCCCGTACGCGATCACGATCATCTGGCCGAGCCTGCTCGCGAACGTGTCGAGCGACCACATGATCATCTGGAGCTTGAGGAGCCCGAACAGGACGGCGACGCGGTCCTTGAGGATCCCCGAGAGCGCGTGCGACTGAGCGTCCTCCGCGCGGAACGCCTTCACGATCCGGATCCCGCTGAACGCCGACTCGAGCAGGTTGTTGGTCTTGGAGACGGCCTTCTGCGACTCCTCCATGTAGTAGCGCATGCGGTGGCGGAGGCTGTAGAAGACCCACATCATGATCGGCAGCGGGATGACCGAGAGCGCCGTGAGCTTCGGGCTCATGACGATCATCGCCACCAGGCAGAACACCAGCTTCGAGCTCGACTCGACCGCCCGGAAGATGCCTGAGCACGCAAACCACGCGACCTTCGGCCACTCCCCGACGTCGTCGGTGAGTCTCGTCACGACGTCGCCGGTGCGGAACGTGTTGTTGAAGTGGTAGTCCTTCTCCATGAGCCGGCCGAAGACGTCGTCCCGGATGTCGCGCTCGAGCTTCGCGTTCACGAGCGCGCGCGCCGCGGGGTAGAGCCTCGCGACGAAGTGGCCGACGAGGATCGCCGTCAGGATCAGCATGACGTTCCGTATGTCCGCCGACCCCCCCGACGACTCGAGCATGCCGCTCACGCGGTCGATGACCCACCTGAAGACGAGCGGATAGGCGACCGCGACCATCGTCGAGACGAGCGTGAACGCGGCGAGGAAGACGAGCAGCTTCTTGTGCGGCCGCCAGTAACGCCAGATCCACGAGACGTGCTCGCGGAAGCTGAGCTTCGGCGCGTCGGGAGTCTGCTCGCGCTTCTCTGTCTTCTTCTCCGTACCCATGGTGTCTTGCCCGCTCGTTCCCTGCCTACTCGATCACCTGCTGCGCGAACTGGAGGTCGAAGAGGTCCCGGTAGATGCCGCCCTTGTGGTAGCGCTCCTCGTGCGGTCCTTCCTCGACGAGCTTCCCCTCGTGGAGGACGAGAATCCGGTCGACCTTCGTGATCGTCGCGAGTCTGTGCGCGACGATGAGCGAGGTCCTCCCCTCCATCAGGTGGTCTAGCGAGTCCTGGAGCCTCTGCTCCGTCACCGGATCGACCGAAGAGGTCGCCTCGTCGAGGACGAGGATGTCCGGGTCGTCGACGATCGCGCGCGCGAAGCACAGCAGCTGCCGCTCGCCCATCGAGAGGTTCGTCCCTCCCTCGGTGAGCTCGGTG
>JALGVN010000252.1 GCA_025774645.1 bacterium | reverse complement strand
CGTGGGGAGTCTCCCTCGGTGCCGTTGCGTCTGCCGAGGTCGGCATCATGAAGGGTCACATCGCGGCGGCCTACTGGTACAACAGCGAGGGTGCGGGCGGCAGAAACGTAAGGGACTTCGGGATCGCGTGGCTGACGCTCGAGGGAGACGTCACCGACCACTGGTCGGCCCTCTGGGAGTTCAAGGCATACGTCGCGGAGCCGGGTGTGGATTACTACCGGGTCTACGCCTGCCCCGGGTTCTCCTACAACGGCGAGAAGTGGACCGTCGGCTTCAGCAGCATGATCTCCATGTGGGCGCACGGCGCGACGAACTACAACCCGTACGAGTTCGACGTCGCTCCGTACATGCGGATTTACTACAAGTTCTTCTAGCGCCGTTCGGCGACACTCTTCCGAGGAGGTCACATGCCGGGTCCGCTCGGCCTTCCGTGGTCCACCTTCGCGGCTCTTCTCGTGATCCTGGCGAGCATCGTCGCGTCGATCGTGTGGGCGCTCCTATGTTCGTCTCGGGACGACGGGGAGACGCCCGATGAGTAGCATTGCGATCTACGGGACCGTGCTCGGCGTCTACCTCGCGCTCCTCATCGCGCTCGGGCTCTGGATGGCGAAGCGGACGAGGAGCGCAGAGGACTTCTACATCGGCGGCCGGCAGGTCGGGCCCTGGGTGACGGCGTTCTCGTTCGTGGCTGCGTACTTCAGCTCGGTGGTCATCATCGGCGGAGGAGCGTTCGGTTACCGGTTCGGTCTGTCGACGCTGTGGGTGGCGGCGGGGAACGTCCTCATCGGATGCACGCTCGCGTGGATCGTCCTCGGGAAGCGTGTGTGGCAGTTCACGAAACGCCTGAACACGATGACGATCCCTGGGTTCATCGGCAGGCGGTACGACGCACGGAACGCCGAGGTCTTCTCGGCCCTCATCATCTTCGTCTTCATGATCGTCTACAACGTGAGCGTTCTCCAGGGGATGGGGCGCATCATGGAAGGACTCATGGGGATCCCCTACGTCACCGGTGTCCTCATCGCGGGCGTCATCATCCTCATCTACGTCTCGATCGGGGGTTATCTCGCCGTAGTCTGGACGAGCTTCGTCCAGGCGTGGATCATGATCTTCGGGCTGCTCCTCCTCGGGTTCGCGACGCTGAACGCGGTCGGCGGCCTCCCCGCCGCGGCGACGAAGCTGGCGGCGATCGACAGCGGGTACGTCTCTACACCAGGCGTGTGGGGCTGGGGCGGTCTCGTCTCGTTCGCGCTCATCGTGAGCTTCGGCGTGTGGGGAATGCCGCAGCTCATCGTACGGTTCTACTCGATGAAGGGGACGCGAGTGCTCCGCCTCGGGACGGTGCTCGCGACGCTCGGAGGAGCGATGGCGCTCTTCCCGTATCTGACGGGCGCGCTGAGCCGGCTCCTCCTTCCTCCGCTCTCGAACCCGGATCTCGCGATTCCGCTGCTCACCCAGCAGGTGCTGAACCCGTGGGGTGGGGCGATCTTCCTCGCGGGCGTGATGGCGGCGGGGATGTCGACCTTCGCGTCGGTTCTCATCATCGTGAGCGGGGCGATCGTCCAGGACTTGTTCGGCGACAGGAGGATGCGGAAGAGAGGCGACGCGCCAGCAAGCGATTCGCGGACCGTTCTTCTCGCCCGGGTCGCAAGCGTGGGAGCGGGGTTCGTGTCGCTCCTCATCGCGCTCAAACCGCCGGCGCTCATCCTCGTGATCACCGCGTTCTCGTGGGCCGTCATCGCATCGGCGTGTCTCTGGCCTGTGGTACTTGGTGTATACTGGAGGAGAGGCACGCGTGCGGGAGCGATCTCCTCGATGGTCGTGGGGACGGCGACCGCCCTCGTCTGGATGCTCGCCGGCCGCCCTCTCGGCATACACGGGTTCATTCCGGGAGTTCTCGTCTCTCTCATCGTGTTCGTGGTCGTGAGCCTCCTGACCGAGCCGCCTCCACATGCCGTCATCGAACGGGCGTGGGGCAAGACCGGCGCGGACGGCTCGTGACGGGCCGCCGCATGCGCCCGATGGAGTTGGCTGAATGAGCGACACGACTCAACCCGAACAGCCTGACGCCGGGAACAGAGGCGGCTGGAGGTCCCAGCCTCTCGCGCTTCGCATCCTCCTCATCGTGAGTCTCGCCGCGGTCGTGGTAGGAGTCGTCAAGTGCTCGATGGAGGTCGTTCCGCTCCCGGCGCCGATCGCGAGTCTGGGGATTCTCCCGGTCGCGGTCGACGCGCCGGCGGAACTGCTCCCCGTGCCGGCCGATTCCATGTCGGTCATGGCCGCGCGTCAGTTCGCCCGAATCCTCGAGGGAGACACCGAACTCGACATCCACATGATCGAGGATGAATCCGCCGACGTCGAGGGGATCGCGATCCTGAGTCTGGAGTGGACGCGCGGCAGCTTCGTGGTGTCGGGCGAGATCCGGTCGCGCGAGACCGGGGCGGTGCTCGCGGAGGTCTACGCGGAGGGTCCGGCCGAGCGGCTCTACGCCGTCGTGTCGGTCGCCGCGGGCAGGACGGGACGCGCGCTCGGACTCATCGAGCAGGAGCCGGAACAGGAGAACTGAACCGAACCCTGAACGGGGGAGAGGGTGAAGAGGGTACGGCGGGGAGTCAGGAGACGGTTCCTGAACTGGACGAGGGCGGCGCGGGAGCTCGATCGCGAGAGCTACGGTCGCCTCGTTGACTATCACATCCACACGAAGCTCTGCGGCCACGCCTTCGGCGAACCCGAGGACTACGTTCGCGAAGCCATCGCGAAGGGACTCCCAGAGATCGGCTTCTCCGATCACGTTCCCCTCCTCGGGATTCGCGACGAACACCTCAGCATGTCCCCGGAGGAGCTTCCCCGTTACATCGAGCTCGTGCGCGACGTCCAGGCCGACGTCGACGAGATCGAGATCCGTCTCGGGATCGAGATGGACTACTTCCCGGGACAGATGGACGAGACCTGGGAGCTGATCGAGCCGTACGAGTTCGACTACATCTACGGCTCCGTCCACTACATCGACGGGTGGGGGTTCGGTGACAGCCGCCGTCTCTCGAGCTACGTCGGGCGCGACCCTGATGCGACGTACGCGCGGTACTTCGAGCTCTTCTGCGAGGCTGCGAGCGAGGGCGGGTTCGACATCATGGCGCACCCCGACCTGGTGAAGAAGCACGGGATCAGCACGAGTCTCCCTCTCGACGAGCTGTACGCGGACGCGGCGTCGGCGCTCAGGGAGGCAGACGTCGCCGTGGAGATCAACACCTCGGGGCTCCGCAAGACCGCGCTCGACCTGTACCCGACGCTCCCGTTCCTCCGCGCGTGTGCGGAGCTCGGCGTCCCCGTGACGCTTGGCTCGGACGCGCACCGGCCCGAACAGGTCGGCATGGACTTCGACCTCGCGCTGAAGCTCCTGAAGAGGGCTGGAGTCTCAGAGCTCGCGACGTTCGAGGGGCGCAGAAGGACGATGAAGGCCATCCGGGCGTGAGGCGCACAGGCTCGCGCGCGGGGCGTTCTCGTTCCTTGACACCCCGGCCAATCCGGTAGTACTCTCCCTCT
>JALGVN010000251.1:2562-6119 GCA_025774645.1 bacterium | reverse complement strand
GAGCGCCGTACGGACGACCTTCGTCGGATCGATGATGCCCGCCTTGACGAGGTCCTCGTACGTGTGCGTGGTCGCGTTGTATCCGTACGAGGCCTTCGAGCTCTCGCGCACCTCCTAGACCACGAACGACCCTTACGCGCCCGCGTTCGCCGCAATCTGCCGGATGGGAGCCTCGAGCGCCTTTGCGACGATCTCGATCCCAACCTTGACGTCGGCGTCCTTCTCCTTCAGCCCCTTCAGCACCTGGCCCGTCCGGAGAAGCGCGACGCCGCCGCCGACGACGATCCCCTCCTCGACGGCCGCTCTGGTCGCGTGGAGAGCGTCCTCGACGCGTGCCTTCTTCTCCTTCATCGCGATCTCTGTCGCAGCGCCGACGTTCACAACCGCCACGCCGCCAGCGAGACGCGCGAGCCGCTCCTGCAGCTTCTCCCGGTCGTAGTCGGAGCTCGAGCGCTCGATCTCGGCGCGGATCTGCTCGATCCTGCCCTTGATCGCGTTCTTCGTGCCCGCGCCCGACACGATCGTCGTTGAGTCCTTGTCCACGACGACGCGCTTCGCGCGTCCGAGATCCTCGAGCGCGGCGCCTTCGAGCTTGAGCCCCTTCTCCTCGGAGATGACCTGCCCGCCCGTCAGTACCGCCATGTCATCGAGCATCGCCTTGCGGCGGTCGCCGAAGCCAGGGGCCTTGACCGCGCAGCCCTGGATCGTCCCGCGGAGCTTGTTCACGACGAGCGTCGCCAGCGCCTCGCCGTCGACGTCCTCGGCGACGATGAGGAACGGCTTCCCCATCTGGGCGATTCGCTCCAGGATCGGGACCAGGTCCTTCATCGACGAGATCTTCTTGTCGTGCATGAGGATGTAGACGTCTTCTAGGACGGTCTCCATCCGCTCGGGGTCCGTGACGAAGTAGGGCGACAGGTAGCCACGGTCGAACTGCATGCCCTCGACGACCTCGAGCGAGGTCTCGATGCTCTTCGCTTCCTCGACGGTGATGACGCCGTCCTTGCCGACCTTCTCCATCGCGTCGGCGAGAAGCTCGCCGATCTCCGGGTCGTTGTTCGACGACACGGTGGCGACCTGCGCGATCTCGGTCTTGCCCTTCAGCTCGTGACTCATCTTCTTGAGCTCGGAGATCGTGGCCTCGACCGCTCGCTCGATGCCGCGCTTGATGTGCATCGGGTTCGCGCCGGCAGTGACGTTCCGGAGGCCCTGCGCGATCATCGACTGCGCGAGGACGATCGCCGTGGTCGTGCCGTCGCCCGCGATGTCGGCGGTCTTCGTCGCGACTTCCTTGAGCATCTGGGCGCCCATGTTCTCGTAGGGCTCCGCGAGATCGATCTCCTTCGCGATGGTGACGCCGTCGTTCGTGATGACGGGGGAACCGTACTTCTTGTCGAGTACGACGTTCCTGCCTCTCGGTCCCAGCGTCACCCTCACGGCGTCCGCGAGCTTGTCGACTCCCCTGCGCAGGTGCTCCCGCGCGGCAGAGTCGAACTCAACCTGCTTGGCCATGCTGCTTCTCCTCGTGTGGTGTTGTGACTACAGAACCGCCAGGACGTCCTCGTCCTTCATGAAGAGGTACTCCTCGGCGTCGACCGTGATCTCGCTCCCGGACCACTTCCCGAAGAGGACCTCGTCCCCGACCTTGACCTCAACGGCGACCCTCTTGCCTTCCTCGGTCATCCGGCCGGGACCGACCGCCATGACCTTCCCGCGCTGGGGCTTCTCCTTGGCCGTGTCGGGAACGATGATCCCGCCGGCGGTCTTCTGGAGATCCTCCTCGAGCCTCTTCACGAGAATCCGGTTCGACAGGGGCTTGATGTTGAGCTTCTTCGCGGCCATCGGCACACCTCCTCCTTGTTGACAGCCATTCCAACGTGTCTAGCACTCGTCCTTGCAGACTGCTAATCTAGGCGAAAGGGCCCGCAAGCGCAAGGGGTTTTTCGGGGCTCCAAGGGGTAAGATGCGGTCCCCGGGGAACGGTCGCTCGAGAGGCCGGCTACTCGCCTGCGACCCTCTCGTGGATGAGCGCGAGCCCCAGAAGCGTGAGATCGGGCTCGACGATGTTGATCACCTTGGTGAAGATCGAGATCTTCTCGGCCAGTCCGCCGGTCGCGACGACGGTCGGCTTCTCTCCCCACTCCTCCGACAGCCTGCGGACGATCTCGTCCACCTGCCCGACGACCCCGAAGATGATCCCCGAACGGAGCGACTCCTCGGTCGTCTTCCCGATCGCCGACTCCGGCGGGTCGAACGGCACGCCGTGGAGGAGCGCCGCCCGTCTGAAGAGGTTCTCGGCCGACGTCACGACGCCCGGCGCGATCGCGCCACCCAGGTAGTGCCCGTCCGCCGTCACGACGTCGAACGTGGTCGCCGTCCCGAAGTCGACGACGATCGCCGGACCCTTCGCGAGCTCCATGACCCCGACGGCGTTCGCGAGCCTGTCGGGCCCTACCTCGGACGGGTCGCGGTAGTCGATCGTGATCCCGAGGTCGGTCTCAGGTCCCACGACCACCGGCGCGAGCTTGAGGACCTCCTCGCACATCCTGACGAACGCCTCCGTGAGCGCCGGCACGACCGAACAGACCGCCACGCCCGACACCTCCCGCAGATCGACGCTGCACTGCCCGCACAGCTCCTTCACGAGGATCCCGAACTCGTCGGACGTCCGCCGCGCGTCGCTCGTCACCCGCCAGCGGAAGAGGAGCTCCTTGTCTTCGAGAAGTCCGATGACGATGTTCGTGTTGCCGATGTCGACTGCGAGAAGCATTCGAGGCTCCTTCCGCCGCGGGTCCGTGCGCGCTGCCGTCAGCGCCGCCGTCAGCGCCGCCCCCGCGCGGCTAGAGGATGACTGCCCTGACGAGGATGCCGGTCGCGAGCGCGACCAGGATGCTCGCGAGGGTTCCGATCAGGTAGTAGTCCGAGATTGTCTGGTTCTCGAGCTCGCGGAACCGCGCGATCGATTTCGCCGCGACAACGAATCCCAGCGCCGCCCACTGCCCGAAGAGCACGAGCGTGAAGATGAGGAATCGCTCGAGGATCCCGATCGTGCGCCCGGTACCCGCGACGTCGACATCGTCCGACTCGAGCTGCCGGACGACCTTCGGGAACTTCTGGAGGAGCTTCCTCACCACCATGCTCCCGCCCCGCATGTTGAGGACGTACCCCCCGACGATCACGGCCGTAACTCTGAGCGGCGTCATCCACACAGCGGGGTACGAGATGACGATGTGCCTGTGAGCTCCCCACCCCCGCAGCGCGACGAAGAGGGCCAGGATCGTGGCAACGTGGAGTCCCTGGTCGAGGAAGAACGCCGAGAGCGACTTCCCCCACTCGCCCATCAGGTGGATCCGCATCGCGTCGAAGAGCGTGTGGACCGCCGAGAGAACCGCGATGCCCGCCACGATCGTCCAGCTCATGAATGGCGTGAGGAGGGCGAGGTGCGTGACCAGCGTCGAGAACCCGTGCAGGAGAAGCGCGCGAGCGTCCCTCTTCTCCTTCCGCTCCGCGACGGCGGTGGTCTGAACGAGGAAGTCAGCGATCACGTGTCCGACGAT
>JALGVN010000251.1:0-2515 GCA_025774645.1 bacterium | reverse complement strand
ACCGTCATCGCTCTCCCCTCCCGGGCGCGTCGCCCGGCCTGTCATGCCGCGCCAGGATCGCCCTCACCGAGTTCTCCGCCTCGACGATCTCGTCGAAGTGGGCGGCCTTGAGCGCCTTGCTCACGGTCGACTCAGACCGGCCCCGTGCCGCCGCCACGTCGCGCTGCGTCGCCGCCGCGCGCGCCGCCCCGACCGTCTCGGCCTGAATCTCCGTCCAGTCGGAACGGATTGCCGCCATGACCGCGAAGATCCCGTTCACGATCTCGTCGTCCTCTCCGAAACCCGACACGGTCACCCAGCGCACCTCGCGCTTCCCCCGCGCGACGGACTCGCGGGCGCGGATGAGACACGGCCCGTCCATCCCGATCGTCGTCGGCTGGAAGGCCGTCTCGAGGGTTCCCCACCCGAGTCCGTACCTGAGCGGGATCCCCCGGAGCGCCTCCTCAAGTCCGACCACCACCCCCACCCCGACCGCGGCCGCGCCCACGAGTGCCTGGAACTCGTCCCCCAGCGTGATGATGAACGGGGAGGCGAGCTCGTCCTGGAACTCGCGGTTCACGCGCTCGAGCCCGTCTCTGAGCCGCTCCTGAACGGCGCCGCGGTCCGGCAGCGTTCTGGAACCTCGGATGTCGCCGATGATGGCGAGGTAGTGCCGTTCGGTGTTATCGCCGAATTCGGTCATAATTCGCCTCTGGAGGCCAACGCTCTGAATATACGCCTTTTGTGGCGAAGTTCCTGCAACGTCCGAGCCAAGAGTTCGCCTTTCAAGCCGAACTGCTTAACCATTCGCCAAATTAGGCGAAGGCAGCTCTTGTGTCAAGAGAAATCCCGCCGGCCACCTAGGTGCCCGGCAGGATCATCAGCGTCACGTCCCCTACGGGCAGCACCTTCTCCTGCGCGCCCGCGGGAAGCCTGACGATGATGCCCCCGTCGTCGTCCAGCGCGTGGACCGTCCCCTCGAGCGTCCTCCCCCTCGCCGTCACCCGCACCTGCTGCCCGAAAATGACCGAGAGCTCCCGCCACTCCTCCACCAGCTCGTGGTGCTCCGGACTTCTATAGAGGAAGTACCGGCGCTCGAACTCACGGGCGATCCGCGCGAGGAGCGCTCCGCGCACGAACGTCCGGCCGGTCTCGCGCAGGAGCGAGGTCGCCTCGTACCACTCGAGCTTCGGAAGGTCCTCGGGCGCCACGTTCGCGTTCAGGCCGACACCCATGATCAGCACTCCGTTCCCGGCGGTCTCGAGCATGATGCCCGCGAGCTTCCTGCCGTCGACGACGACGTCGTTCGGCCACTTGATGCTCGCGTCGATCCCCGCCACGTCTGCGACCGCCCGCGCCACCGAGAGAGCGCCCACGATCGAGAGCCCGCCCGCGCGCTCCGCCGGCAGGTGCGGCTTCAGGACGATGGAGAACCAGAGCCCGCCCGGAGGCGAGTGCCACGCGCTTCCGCGCCTCCCCCGACCTGACGCCTGGGTCTCAGCGAGGACGACCGTGCCCTCGGCTGCTCCGCCCTGCGCGATGCGCCTCGCGACGTCGTTCGTCGAACCGACCTTCCCGAACGAGTGGATGTGCCAGGCGATACGCCGGCCTCGTCCCGCTTCGTGGTCTGCACCGTTCGTCACGACCGTTCCTCGAGATCGAGCGAGAGATCGAGCGCGGGGGCCGAGTGGGTGAGCGCGCCTACGGAGATGAAGTCCGGGCCGAGCTCCGCAATCGCGCGGAGTCCTTCCAGCGTGACGCCTCCCGAGACCTCGATCTCGGGGGCCGGGTCGTACGCGCGCGCAGCCCGGATCGCGTCGCGCATCCCGTCGAGCGTCATGTTGTCGAGCATGATGCGGTCCGCGCCCGCCTGGACGGCCTCATCGAGCCCGTCGATGTCGATCACCTCGACCTCCACCTTGAGGCCGGGCTCGGCGGCCCGAACGCGCTCGACCGCCTGACGGATGCCTCCCGCCGCGACGATGTGGTTGTCCTTGATGAGCGCCATGTCCCACAGCCCCATCCGGTGGTTCCCTCCTCCCCCAACGGCGACCGCGTACTTCTCGAGATGCCGCATGCCGGGAGTCGTCTTCCTCGTGTCGGTGACGGTGGCGCCCGTCCCCTCGACCTCGGCCGCGTATCGCGACGCAGCGGTCGCGACACCGGAGAGCCGCTGGAGGAAGTTGAGCGCGGTCCGCTCGCCGGTCAGGATCGTTCGCGTCGGCCCCTCGACCGTCGCGACGACGAGTCCGGGCGTGACGTGCGAGCCTTCTTCGATGAGGGGTGTGACCTCGACCGCCGGGCCGACCGCCGCCAGGACTACCTCGACGACCGGCATGCCCGCGAGGACGCCTTCCTCTTTCGCGACGATCCTCCCCAGCGACACGTGGCCCTCGGGGACGGTGGCGGCGGTCGTGACGTCGCCCGTCCCGATGTCCTCCTCGAGCGCCAGCCCGACGATAGTGCTCACGGCCTCCTCGAACGTCATCGCTTCTTCCCCCGCTTCCTGTCAGGGCTGTCGGACCCGTGCAGGATC
>JALGVN010000250.1 GCA_025774645.1 bacterium | reverse complement strand
CCGTCGGCCAGACCGCTCTCGCAACGGAGGGACGACAAACGAAGACCCCGACCGGGCCACAGGCCCGATCGGGGCTACGTGCTGCGAGTGTGAGAAGTGGCCGGCCGGCCCCTGCAGTGGTCACGACTACGCTTGCGCAGGTTCTCGGATGACTCCAGCGAGGGGACCGGCCAGCTCATCTGTGTGTGAGGGGCGGAGGCGGCGCGCCGCGACGGCGGCGCGCCGTTCCTCCGCTATGAGTCGCCCGAACCGTGGACCGCCCGACGTGCTCCATCTGCAGCAACCATGAGAGTGTCCACTGTCGGAGCACGGAATGTGCGGCGGAGTCTGGACGCTCGCCCCCGCGACCCAAATGCCCCGTCGCAGGGGATCGGTCCGGCGGCCAAACGGCGGGCGCCTCTCTCTAGCGGCGCGTCGAGGGCCTTTGGACGACTCACCTCACCAACATCATTTTCGTTTCAAAGTGCGCGCTTCCCGCCGACATCCTGGCGAAGTAGACCCCGGTCGCGACGTCGCGGCCGGCGGCGTCCTTGCCGTCCCAGTGAACCGACGAGCGCCCGGCAGGCAGCACCTCGTCGATCAGCACGTCGACCACCCTGCCACTCACGTCGTAGATCGTGATCGTCACCCGCTCCCGCTCAGCGAGGCTGAACGCGAGGGTGGTAAGGGGGCCGAACGGATTCGGGTAGTTCTCGTAGAGCGCGGTCGCGCTCCCGATTTCATCGTCGTCTATGCCGGTCGCTCCGTAGCCGACGGCAATCACGCCGCCGTACGGAACGTGATTGTGCGAGGTCACGGTGAGCGTCGCGTCGTACGGGTCGACGACGTCGAGCTCGAACAGGGCGCGCCCTGCGTTGTCAGTCGTCCCGACCTCGTAGACGCCGGCCTCGTCCGAGGCGATACAAACGGTCGCTCCCTCGAGCGGAACGCCGTCAGACCGCACGAGCACCTCGAGCGCCGACTCGCCCGCCTCGACCGCCTCGGGGTGCACGACAGTCAGCGGCGCCGGACGGTCGGTCCAGATCGGCATCTCCGGGTCGCCGAGGAGGTTCAGCTCGTACATCGCGTAGCGCATGTAGTCGTCGGATCTCGAGAGGCCGACGTAGTGGTGCTTCGCGTCGGCGTGGACGGCTCCGGCGTGCGCGAGCTCCTTCACGAACAGCGAGTTCGCCCACTGCTGACTGTAGAGGTCGGAGACGCACTGTCCGGGGTAGCCGGGGCAGCCCCACCCGTACCTGGAGTTCCCGACGTATGCGACTCCGCCGCCGTCGGGGTTCCGGAGCCAGTGCTCGGCGAACGCGTCGTGGTCGAGCGCCGCCGACCAGCAGCCGACCGAGTACCACACACCGGCGCGGGCGTCGTTGGTCAGCTGGTCCAGCGAGGGCGACGTGAGGTCGTCCTCGCCGATGCTCACGTAGTACATCGTCGAGTGCCCCTCGTGCATGACGATGCCGTAGCCTTCTTCGAGCTCCGCCATCGCGCTCTCGAGGGACAGAGTTCCGTTCCGCTCGTAGAGTTTCGTGATCTGGTCGAATCGACCCGGGACGTATTCCGCGTCGATCATGTCGAGCGCGAAGCCGCCGTCGGTGTACGGGTCAGGGGAGTCCCAGAGGACCTCGCCGAGAAAGAGCATCCTGAGCTCGTAGTCGTCGACCACGTGGTACGCGGCGCCTTCGTACGCCAGGACCTTGGCCACGAACGCGGCCGCGTCGTCTTCGGTCACGACCGGCGCACGACCGACGAAGACGTCCGAGTACATGTCGATCGCGTCGTCCTCGTGCTCACCCCAGAGACCGTCGCCGTCGCCGTCCCACGTTCCGTCGAGGTCCGCGTAGTAGAGGTCGCACGGGATGCCCTGTTCGTAGAAGAAGTCGTAGGCGTCTCTCGCCGGCACCACCTCGGTGTCGCCGCCCAGGAGCACCCAGCTGATCCCGTTCTCGGTGTAGTGATGAACGATGCAGTTCCTGATCGCCTCCGCGTCGTCGACGCCCGCGAAGAGCGGGTCGGCGACGATCGCCTCAAGCGTGACGATCTCGGTCCTGACGCCCTTCCTGGTCTTCCACTCTGCCAGGGGAGCGAACTCGTCCGCGAGCTCGTCGGGGCAGACGATGAGGTAGTCGAAGGCGCCGCTCGCACGGGGCGAGTCCACGGACCGCACCGCGTACCTGCCGAGAGCCTCGGCGTTCGCGACCGCGTTCCTCACGACGGCCGCCGTGACGGGCGAGGGCTCGCGGGCGCTCGTGAGAACCGCGGATCCCTCCGCGGGCTCCGTGCGCACGACGCTGTCGATCTCGGTGTGAAGTACGAGCTCACCCGTGGCAGGAACGTACTGAAGAGGCGTCACGATCACCGTGGCAATGCGGCGACCGTCAAACGACCCGACCCCGGCCAGCCGAGCGACCTCACTCGGGTATGGCAGCACCGAATTGTAGGTTGAGAGATTCGGCTGGGGAACTTCTGCTGCCCCTCGAGAGGAGAATGTGGCTGGCCGAGGCGCGGGTACTATGCTGTATCGCTCGGGGAAGAACACGGTCCCGCGCGTGACCGCCGTAACGTCCGACGGGTCCGCACCGGGGGCAAGTAGGAGCTGGATGCTGAGCGCGGGGAGCATCGGGTTCGCTGGTTCAGTGAGGTAATCGGCGCCTTCGAGGGACACAAGGTCGTATCCCTCGTGATGCTCGAAGACGAGCTCGCTCGCGTCAAAGGACAGAGTCGCGACCACCTCGTCGAAGGCGGCCGCGGAACGAGCGGGCAACGCTCCCAGCAGCAGGAGGATCCCGACCCACCCCGAAAGACGCGCGATCACCGTGAACCGCGACACCCGAGAGCTGCCGAGGCGAGTGCTCCTCGCCATCCAACTCCTGCCGGTTGCGCGGGTACTATCGTTCACCCCAAACAAAATAGGCCCTCGAATCTGAGCTTGTCAGTCAGTCCAGATCGAAGGCCTTTGTGTGATCCCCAGTAACTCCTAGAATATCACACGTTGTGCAAGCTGTCAACAATCATCGCACGAGCTGCCCCTCTTTTATGCAGGTCGGCCCGGAACCCCCAGGGCCCGGGCCTCTTCTGGTGTTCACAGTTTGAACACTGACTCGCGAGTCAGTGTCGCACGCGAACTCAGTCAGTCAGGTGCTCGTACCCAGCGCGTCCGAGAGACTCGAACGTCCCGTCGCCGCGCTCCAGCCTGCATCCCTTCCCGGCCGCCACGACCTTCCCGACCCACGAGAGGGACGTACCCGTCACCGCCGTCACGTGCTCGATCGAGCGCTCGACTTCAGCCGGCGGCACCGTGGCCACGAGCTCGAACTCCTCTCCGCTCGAGACCGCGAGGTCGAGGTCGTCGAGTCCCAGTTTCTGCGCGACCGCGAGGGCTCCCGGGGACACCGGGATCTTCGCCTCCCAGAGCTCGATCCCGACCCCGCTTTCGTCCGCGATGTGCCAGACCTCGGAGGCAAGCCCGTCGCTGATGTCGATCATTGCAGCCGGTGCCGGGCCAACGCGATCGCGATCGCGCCTTCGTCCGGCAGGCCCCGTTCGAGCGCGACCAGGCCCGCCTCCGCCCCTCCGAGCTCCCCCGTCACGAGGACCGCGTCCCCGACGACAGCGCCCCCGCGCGTCAAGACACGATCACCGTCCACGGCCCCAACGAGCGCGATGGCCACCGTGAGTCCGCACGGGGACCCGACGATGTCACCACCGACGATCTCGACCGCGTAGCGCTTCGCGACTTCAAGGAGACCGTCGTACAACTCCACGATCTCCCCCTCCGCGACGTCCGAAGGCACAGCGAGCGAGACCGTCGCGCGCGTCGGGAACCCTCCCATCGCCGCGATGTCGCTCACGTTCGCGACCATGCACTTCGCGCCGATCTCGCGGAAGGTGGAGTACTCGCGCCGGAAGTGCACGTTCTCCACGAACGCGTCGGCCGTGAAGAGCTCGAGGCCGCCGGGCGGCTCGTAGACCGCCGCGTCGTCGCCGATGCCGACGACCGTCCCCCGCCCGGGGGGGCCGACCTTCTTCCTGATCATCTCTATGAGCTCGAACTCGCGCATGCTCGCTCTCCCGCGCTGCCCGCCCGTATCGCGAGGCTAGAGCTCCTCAAGACACGTGAGGACGGCCTTCGCCATCACGGCGGCGCCCATCCAGAGCCCGTTCTCGTCGAGGTTGAACTTCGGGTGGTGCCACGGATACGTGAAGCCCTGCCCCTTGTTCATGACGCCGAGACGGAACATCGTGCCGGGCACCTCGTTCACGAAGTAGGCGAAGTCCTCGCCACCCATCGACGGCTCGTCGATCTCCACGAGACTCCGCTTCCCGAAGAGGTCCCGCGATGCGCGGCGGACCACGTCGGTGATCCCGGCGTCGCACGTCAGAATCGGGTACCCGCGCTCGTAGCTGTACTCGTACGCCCCGCCCCCCGCCTTCGTAACGTGCGCGACCGCGGTCCCGATCATCTTCTCGACCGCCGTCCGGTCTTTCGCGTGGAGCGTCCGCGCGGTCCCCTCGAGCTCGACGCGGTCGGCGATTACGTTCCTGCGGTATCCGCCCTCGATCTTCCCGATCGTCACGACGACCGGATGGACCGGGTTGATACGTCTCGAGGGGATCGTCTGCAGGGCCGAAATCACCTGGGCCGAGAGCACGATCGCGTCGACGCCGAGGTTGGGTTTCGCACCGTGCGTCGCCTCGCCGATCACGGCCAGGTCGAAGTTGTCCGCGGCCGCCATCATCGGTCCCTCGCGGAGTCCGATCTTGCCGGTCGCGATCGACGGGTCGACGTGGACGCCGATGATCGCGTCGACGGTCGGGTTCGAGAGCACGCCGGCCTCGATCATCGGAGCCGCGCCGCCAGGAGGCGCCTCCTCCGACGGCTGGAAGATGAACTTGACGTTCCCGGCGATGTCGGCGCGCACCTTCGAGAGGAGCATCGCCGCCCCGAGCACGGTCGTCGTGTTGCCGTCGTGCCCGCACGCGTGCATCTTCCCCTCAACCTTCGAACG
>JALGVN010000249.1 GCA_025774645.1 bacterium | reverse complement strand
CGGCGTCCGTGAGGATCGGGGCGGGGGGAGGCCGACCAGGAGTTTCGGGTCGAGCTGGACTTCTCGCGCGGGCTGCTCAGGCTACGGGGTCCGGGGCGCTGACGGGGCGCTACTTCCTCGTGGGTCGGCGATTGGCTGCTACGCTGCCGCCGCTATCCTCGCTTCAAGTGCCTCGATGTGCTCGTCGATGATCTCCGGCCCGCACACCTCGCCGTGGCCGGGGACGATCTTCTCGATCTCAAGCCTCTTGATCTTCTCGAGGCCGGTCACCCACTTCTTCCAGTCGCGGGGGTCGCCGAACATCGTGACGGGTCCCGCCCGCTGGTTGATGGCGTCGCCGGCGAAGAGGATCTTGCTCTTCGGGTGGTACACGACGAGGTCGCACGGCGTGTGCCCGGGCAAATGCTGGATGAGGATCTCCTCGCCGTTGGCCGCGAGCGACACCTCCTCCCCGATGTGGCGGTGTGGCGACACCGGATGCACGTTGCCCACGAGCTTCCGGCACGTCTCCGGGTCGATCTTGAGAAACGCCTCGAGCATTCCCTGGTAGTCGCTCGCGCCGAGGTGCGAGCGCATGTCCGCCATGCAGCCCCCGAACGACTTGTGCGCGTAGATGAGCGTGTGGCGATCGGCGAAGTAGCTCGCCGCGAAGCAGTGGTCGAGGTGGTGGTGCGTCAGTACGAGGTACGACATCTCTCGACCCGGGGCCTTCTCCTGGGCGAAGTCCCACACGTAGCGTCCCTGCGCTTCCGTCTGTCCGGAGTTGATGAAGACCTGAGCGCGTGCCGTGGCGACGATCCCGACGTTCGCGGCGTGAATGCCCTCCAGCGTCTCCATGTCGAGGATCGCGTGAACGCCGTTGCCGAGGTCGGATGTCCGCGGAACTCCAATGCCTAGCCGGTCCATGCTCTCACCCCCTGAGGGATCAGTGCCGTGGCGCGGAAGTTGCCGGAATCGCGGGCGCGGTTATCCGACGAAGATGGGTCTTAGCGAGAGGCGACTCGGAACGTTGAGCGGCCGGAACGGCCGGCCCGCGGTCTTCTCTTCGATGAGTGAGTTGAGTCTGTCGAGCGAGATCGTCTCCTGTTCGCCGCCGTGCACGCGGACCGTGAGCTCACCGCTCTCGATCTCGCGGTCTCCGACGACTAGGACGAAAGGTGTCCACCGCCTTCCTGCCTGCCGGATCTTCTTGCCGACGCTCATGTCGCGGTCGTCGAAGTCGGCGCGGAAGGGGATCTTCTCAAGAAGCGATTCGCAGAAGGCGTGGTGCCTGTCGGCGACGGGGATGATGCGGACCTGAGTGGGCGCGAGCCAGAGCGGGAAGTTCGGCACCCCGCCCTCGCGCGTCTTGATCGCCTGCTGCTCGAGGATGGCGCAGAGCACCCGCTCGATCGAACCCGAGATCGAGGTGTGCATCAGGATTGGGTGCTGCTTCCGGCCGTCCTCCTCGACGTAGTTGATGTCGAAGCGCTCGGTGTTCTCGACGTCGATCTGCACGGTCGAGAGACACGAGGACTTCCCCTGCGCGTCGACGAAGTTGTACTCGAGCTTCGCGACGAAGTAGAAGAAGCGCTCGTCCCAGATCTCGACGAGCATCGGCTTGCCGGCGCGCCTGGCGATCTCGCCCGCGAACTCCGGGTCCTCGTCCATGAACCCGCGGACGAACCTCACCGCGACCTCGTAGTCGATTCCGAAATCGTTCAGGCAGCGGGTGGAGAGCTCCATCTGTCGCAGGAACTCCTCACGCGCGCTCGCGTTGTCCCTCGCGAGCGTGTGGAGATCGGGCATCGTGAATGTGCGGAGCCTCCGGAGTCCCGCGAGCTCGCCTGTCTGTTCGCGGCGGAACGAGTAGTGGCTGATCTCGAAGATCTTCACCGGGAGCATCCGATGCGAGAGCTGCATGTCGTGCTGCATCAGGTACTGTCCGAAGCACGCCGCGAACCTGAGAAAGAACTCCTTCTTGTCGGAGAGGACCACGTACTGTCGCGCCGGGAACCGGTTCAGGTAGCTCATCAAGTTCGGGTGCTGGTAGTCGTACATGATCGGGGTCTCGACCCGCATCGCGCCGTACTCGGTGAGCAGGTTCGAGACGTGCTCTTCCGAGAGACGCTTGACGAGCTCGCCGTCCGGATACCAGCGGAAGTTCCCGCCGTCCGACCCGGGTTCGTAGTCGACCAGCTCCTGCCTCCGCATGATCTCGATGTGGGCAGGCGGCTCGTCGGAGGCTCGCGTCCCCGAGATCTCGTAGTCGTACATGAGCTTCACGTTGGGACAGCCGGGGAAGTCGAAGTCCTGCGGAAGGCACGACGCTCCGTCCGGTGACATGATGCACCACTCGGACCGGAGCACCTTCTCGGCCTTGACCGCCTCGGACGCGTCCTTGTCCTTCTCGTCCGCGGCCTTGCCCTCCTCCGGGACGATCGTCTTCGCAAGCTCGGAGAGGGGGTGGCCCTTGCACTCGATCTCGAACCCCTTGTAGAACCCGAACGGCGCCTCGTGGATCGTGAGGTCGTCGTTCGCGCGCATGAGCTCGCCGATCCTCGCGAGGACCTTCGTCGCTACCCTGGGAGAGGAGAGGTCGCTCGAGAGGTGGGCGTACGGGTAGAGCATCACGTCGGCGGTTCCGACCTTGCGGGCATGGTCGGCGATCGTCGTCGCCGCCTGGCGCGCCACGGACTCGACGTTCTTCTCGTCGGTCTTCTCGGAAGAGAGGTACGCGACGAGCGCGTCACCCGTGGACCCGCTCCGCTTGGCCTCGGGCAGCTCGGCCATCGACGAAACGGCCGAGGTCTTCTCGGTTACGTGAAAGCTGAATTTCGCTGCGTGTATCAGGAGGATACGCATGTTCGTCTTTCCCAGGGTCTTCCTGCGACGCTCGAGGTTGTCTCGAAGTTCGGGATCCGGGTGTTTGGTGTCGGGGTGTCCGGATTCACGACTCCGCGGGGCCCTTCCCACAGGCGCTCATTGTATCACGCTTTCCGCACACGCTCAATCGCACGAACGATGGCGGGGACGAGGGCGAGCTGGATGGCCATTCCCACCCAACCCGCGCCGAGTGCGGCGAACGCGGCGACGGTCGTCCGCGCCTGGATGCCGATGACCGGCGCGAACCAGACGACCACCAGGACCCAGACGACCCGCCCGACGACCATCGCGGGGACGAGAGCGAACCAGACCGAGAGCGTCGCCGCCCGCGCCCGGCTCTCGGGGGTCGCGTCCTCCGAGCCGCGCCTCCACCTCTTCCGGAGGACCGTGCAGAACCAGGGCCTCAGCAGGCCGGCGACGAGACCGTAGGCCGCGAGCTCGAAGACCATCGGCACCATGTAGAAGACGGGCGGTCTGCCGAGGAGGACGCTCGAGAGGAGCGGCGACCCGGCGCCGACGATGAGCCCCGCGACGGGTCCGAGGACGAGACCGGCGATGAACGCAGGAATGTGCATCGGGAGAAAGATGCGTCCCCCGAGCGGGAGCATGTGGAAGATCATCGGGAGCAGGATCCCGAGAGCCAGGAGGAGCGCCGTCCCCGTGATCGTCGCCGTGCTGAGTCTGTGCCGAGGCTGA
>JALGVN010000248.1 GCA_025774645.1 bacterium | reverse complement strand
GCATCACGTTCGACCTGCCTGAGACGGCGTACGTCCGCCTGAACATCTATTCGGCGCGCGGGCGGCAGGTGGCGACCCTCGTGGACGGTCCGATGATCGCAGGCCGACACCACGTGTCGTGGCACGCGCGCGATGCATCCGGGGGCGCTCTTTCGAGCGGGGTCTACTTCGTCCGGCTCGAGTCTGGCGGGAAGAGCATCTCCCACACGATGGTCCTCCTGAAATAGCGTCCGGTGCGCCCATCGCCGGCGTACCTTCCGCGCCGCTCCGCCGGCATAACAGCCCGCAAGCTCAGGCGTTTACGCTTGACGCTCCGCCCAACAACCCCCTACAATGCACTCGTCAAGTCCAATGCGAACGAGCACCCTCGGCGGTCCGCCGCCGGGAGGTCCAGCGGATCGGTGGTTGTCTTGAGGAAGCTCGCCTTCATCCTCTTCCTCGTCCTCTTCGCCGTCATCCTCATCGTCGGTATCCGGAATTACGACTTCCTGACGACGAGCCTGAACGGCTCGATGATATGAATGTCGTGCATCGGTGTCGGGTGACACCGTTGAGCGCGGCCACCGACCACTGTGGTCTGCAGGACCCCCGCCACGGGCGAGCGGGCGGTGGACGTGAGTGAAGGCGGGAGAAGTTCTTGAACCGACGGATCGGGCAGCTCATCTCGACCCTGGCCATCAACGCTTACTTCGCGGCCATCCCGACCGCGCACTTCTACCAGGGTCCCCTCAAGGGCATCTGCGTCCCGGCGCTGAACTGCTATGCGTGCCCGCTCGCGTGGGGCTCGTGCCCCATCGGTGCGCTCCAACACTTCGTCATCATCAGACAGTTTCCGTTCTACGTGCTGGGGCTCATCGGGCTCGTCGGTGTCTTCATCGGGCGTTTCCCGTGCGGCTGGATGTGTCCGTTCGGGTGGTTCCAGGAGTTCGTCTACAAGCTCAAGCTCCCGAAGTTCTCCGCGCCCGACTGGCTCAGGCACTCGAAATACGTCGTCCTGGCAGCGACGCTCGCGGTCGCGTGGGTCACGCTCGACTCGTGGTTCTGCAAGCTCTGTCCGGCGGGCTCGCTCGAGGGCGGGCTTCCCTGGCTCCTGTGGTCCGCGCGTGGGTCCGAGTCGGCCGAGGGGATGCGATTCGCGACCGCCTTCTTCGGCCTCAAGATGGTGCTCCTCGGTGGGCTCGTCCTTCTCTCGGGCATGATGCGGCGGCCGTTCTGCAGGTTCATCTGCCCGCTCGGGGCGCTCTTCGGCCTGACGAACAAGTTCAGCATGCTTCAGCTCGAGATCGACCTCGACAGCTGCGCGATCGCGTTCGCGAAGGGGTCGGAGTTCGAGAACTGCGCGTCGTGCGGCTACTGCTCCGAGCACTGCCCGATGGATCTCAAGGTGCCCGAGCAGATCGGCAGCGTCGACTGCATCCGGTGTATGAACTGCACGAGCTACGGCTCGGTGAAGTGGAGGATGACGTTCGGGCCGCTCTGGGATCCCGCGCGGCACAGGGCCGCGGCGGCACAGGTGGCCGAGCCCGAACTCGACTAGCGCCGCCGATCGATCGGCGGAAAGAGGAACGGAGTTACGGGAGGTACCCGCTGCGTTGTCCCGGAAGGGGGAACACATGGAACCCGCGAGCGGAATAGCACATGGGCTGATCGAGCGGCTTGGCCGATCGTCTCGCCTGGTGGTGCTCACCGGGTCCGGGGTCTCGAGTGAGAGCGGCATACCGACCTTCAGGGGTGAGGAGGGGCTCTGGCGTCAGCATCGGGCGGAGGATCTCGCGACGTGGGAGGCGTTCGAGCGGGATCCGGAGCTCGTCTGGAACTGGTACGACTATCGGCGGAGGATCATCGCCGACGCCGAACCGAACAGGGGGCACAAGGCGATCGTGCGGCTCGAGGGCGACTTCGACGACTTCACGCTCGTGACGCAGAACGTCGACGGACTGCACGAGCGAGCCGGCAGCGTCGGACCCGTCGAGCTGCACGGGAACATATGGCGGGCGCGCTGCACGAAGGAGCACACGATCGTCGATCTTCTCGAGAACCCGCTCTCGCCGATCCCGCCCAAGTGCGCACAGTGCGGCGCGCTCCTGAGGCCCGACGTCGTGTGGTTCGGGGAGCCACTGCCGATGGAGGCCTACGAGCTCTCACATCAGGCGGCTTCGACGTGCGACGCGATGCTCCTCGTGGGGCCGTCGGCCGTGGTGCGGCCGGCGGCGTCACTCCCGCTCGTGGCGAAGCACAACGGCGCGTTCGTGGTCGAGGTGAACCCGAACTACACGCACATCTCCGCGCTCATCGAGGCCACGCTGATCGGGAAGGCCGGGGTGGTTCTGCCGAAGCTCGTCGACGCCCTGCTCGACCGCCGCTCGGGAATGAGGTCCCGGAGCGACCGCCAGGACACCGGAGCGGAGAACGAGGTCAAGGAACAGACCGCCTCCTGACCGTGGCCCGCAGGTTCCCTTGATTCGAGGCCCCCGTTCTGCTAACCTCCGCGAAATCCCCGCAGTAACGAGCTCCGAGTGGGACGCTCGACCGCGAGCGCCCGCGGGGCAGTTCCGGACGACAGACAATCCGAGGCCCGGGAGGCGACCACCGCGGGCCTTCAGGGATCGCTGATGCTGAGACGTCTTCCGCTCATCGCCGTTCTCACCGTCCTTCTCGCCGCTGGACTCGCGGTCTCCACCAGCTACAACTCACCCGACGTCGACGGCCACATCACGGTCAACCCGGACGACTGGGACGTCGACGAACTCGCCGCCGAGGACCCGACCGACGACTGCCGCTACGGCGGCGACACGGATCTCTACGACCTCTACGTGACCTGGAGCGCCGACAGCCTCTACGTCGGGTTCAAGACCGACGGCGGCCCGGGTGGTTTCGGGAACGGTCTCGTCGTTTACATCGACACCGACGCCCAGAACGGCATCACAGGCACGACCGACTTCAACAACTCTGACTTCTACGCCCGGAACATCACCTTCAGCACGATGGGCGTCGACGTCATCGTCGCCGGATGGGACGGCGGCGGCACGATCCCGTTCGAAGCCAGAGACTGCACCGTTGATACGCTCACCGTCCCCATCACCGAGTTCTTCTCGCAGTGGAACCCCGGTTGGCGGCAGCACGAGTTCGCGATCTCGTGGAACGGGCTCTATGGGCTCGGCCAGGGCGTGGTCCCCGCCGGAACCAGGGTGCGGGTAATCGCCGCGACCGTCGGTGGCGACGGATCGGGCGCGTTCGACGCGGTCCCGACGACGAGCACGGCCATCGAGACGGACGCAGGGTACGCGTGGGACGCGGTCGTCGACCTCGATCTCTACGCGGAGGTCCCGGTAGACGCGAACGGGGACGGGGTCCCCGATCGGGGATACCCGCCGCAGGGCAAGATATCAGGTACCGTGACGCTCGACGAGCCGGGGGACCTCACGACGGTCGCCACGGTAACGGCCTACGTGGGCGCCATCGAGTACGCCTCGGCGGAGACCGGTCCCGGGGGTGGCGACTACACGATTAGAAGCCGCTCCGCGGGAACCTACGACCTGATCGCGACGGCTCCGTCGTACCTCTCCGACTC
>JALGVN010000247.1 GCA_025774645.1 bacterium | reverse complement strand
GGCCACGATCTCCACGCCGGGATCGCCGTCGAGCTCGCCGATGGCCGCCGAGCCGCGGTAGCCGCCCGTGCCGTCGCTCGAGAAGATGCCGACCGTGCGCGGGTCGCCGTCGCCGTCCCTGACCTCGGAGCCGTCGCCGTGCCACGCGTACATGTTCTCCGAGGGCATCACGATCTCGAGAATGCCGTCGCCGTCGATGTCGGCGACAGCGGGGCTCGCGTACATCCCCGCACCCGTGCCGAGCGGCCAACCGGGCTGGCTCGGCGGGTTCGTGCTGATCGACAGGACCACGGAACCGGCGCTCTCGTTACCGGAGGCGTCGACCGCGGTCACGTAGTAATGATAGAGGCTGTTCTCGGCAAGTCCGTGGTCGGCGAAGAACGCCGAACCTTCGACGATCGCGTCGTTCACCCTCCCGAACGGCCCGAACTCGCTCTCGGACCGGTAGACGTCATACCCGCGGAGGTCGGCGCCGCGAACCGGCATCCAGGACAGCTCGATGGTCGTTCCCCTCACCCTTCCCGTGAGTTCCTGAGGGGCATCGGGAGCAACGGCGTCGATCGTCGAAGTCCAGCTCAGACCGTACCTGTCGGT
Organism: bacterium; assembly: GCA_025774645.1. Lineage (GTDB taxonomy): Bacteria > Joyebacterota > Joyebacteria > Joyebacterales > Joyebacteraceae > JALGVN01. The sequence goes on along the minus strand of JALGVN010000247.1, from coordinate 2,993 downwards.
CAGGACGAGCACGAAGGCGCCGCTTACCGACTGGTTCACGAAGAACCGGAAGCCGGAACCGCCGTCCGCGACCGAGCCGGCCGCGATGCCGCCCCACGACGCCGTGCTTTCGATGACGGTCGCGTGATGCTCCGGATACCGGAGCGTCCCCGTGACGTCCTCCGCGTCGCCGTTGCCGTCGTTCCAGACGTCGACGATGAGCTCGACCGACTCACCCGGCTCGGGCACACCGTTCCCGTTCCCGACCGAGTCGTCGAAGCGGACGTACAGGTGTGCGAGGTCGGGCCGGTATACACGAAGCGTGAGCTCCTCGGTCCAGGTGGCGCCGAAGTCGACGGTGAGCGCGAGGTCGTGCTCGTTCGGACAGGACGAGTCGATGCTGATGCGGAAGGCGTCGTCGACCGCGACGATCGACCCCGCCGCGATGTCGCCGACGATCGCGTTGCCTGCTTCGACGGTCACGTACGGGTCCGACGAGGTGAGGACCGCGGTCACGGCGGAGGCGAGTTCGGTGCCGCCGTTTCTGATCTCTGCATCGAGCTCGACCGTCTCGCCGGGCTCGATCCTGCCGTTGCCGTTCCCGACACTCCCGTCCGCGGCGTCGTCCGGTGAGGTCGTGAGGAGGTGGACGAACGGCCCTGAGGCCGCGCCGACGGAGAGCTGGGACTCGTGCGTGAAGTGGTCGGAGGCCGACGCCGTGACGTGGATGGTGCCCGTCGTGGCCGGCGTGAAGTCGAGGACGACCTGTCCCGACGCGTCGGTCGTTCCGCGCGCGTAGACGTCGCCGTCCTTCAACGCGCAGACGAGCGCTCCTTCGACAGGACCCGAACCGGTGACCGAGACTACGAGACCCGTCTCGCCGACCGCCATCGATGCGACATGCGAGACGCTGAGGTTCGCCGGCCGTCCCCTCCAGACCTGAAGCTCGGGGTCTCCGAGGAGGAGGGTCGCGAACTGAGTCCACCGGCTGGGGTTCTCGTGCTCAGCCTCTTCCGGATTCGCGTGGATCGCCTTGGTCATCGCGCAGATCGCGCCCACGTCGGTCACGTCCTGCTGGTACAGGAGATCGATCCAATCGTCGAGGTAGTTGCTCAGGGTGGCCGGGAACGCGTAGCGCGTAGGCCCGAAGAGGGCCACGGCGCCGCCGTTCGGGTTGTTCAGCGCCCGCTCCCCTATGCAGTCGTAGTCCACTGCGACCGAAGTGCAATCGAGCATCCACATGATGGACGACCGGTTGATCCCGTTCGAGAGATTGGAGACGTCCGACATCGTGATGTAGTTGTTCTTGTTGACCCTGATGACGTCCTTGTTCCCGTGCCCGACGTGGATGACGAGGTTGTACCCGGCGTCGAGCGAGTCGATGGCCGCCGAGGCGCCGAGCGCGTGCGCGTCCGGGAACTCCGTGGTGTTCGCGTAGAGCCTGACGTTCCTCACCGAGCCGCCGACGTTCGGGAGCATCGGCTCGATCACGTCCGCTGCTCCGTCGAGGCTGTACGGACCGGCCTCCCAGTCGTACGGGAAGACGACCTCGGCCAGGTACAGGTTCCGCTCGGCCGAGATCGGGTCCACGCTCCGCTCGTACGCGTCGCACTTCGCGAGGAAGTTCTCCACCTGTACGGCGCTCGCCACCGGCGCCCTCCCGACGAAGACGTCGGGGTAGAGGTCGAGGCTGTCGCCCCGGCTCGCCAGCGACTGGTACGCCTCGCCGAACTGATCGTCGCCGTCTGCGTTCCAGTTGCCGTCGAGGTCGCTGTAGTAGAGGTCGGACGGGATGTCCTCTCCGCCGTAGTACTCCGAGCTGGCGTACCGGATCGGGACCACACCCGTGTCGCCGCCGATGAGGACGTACGTCGTTCCCCATGAGGAGAACGCGTCCTTGAGGAACAGACGGATCCGCTCCGCAGTGTCGCACCCACCCGGGTAGCTCGACTCGATCCACGAGACCGTCCGGACCACCGCCGGGACGCCCTTCTTCGTCTTCCAGTCCGCGAGGTTCTGGAACTGCGAGGCGAACTCGTCGGTCGTCACGATCACGTACTCGACCGGGCTCCCCTCGAGCGACGGGCTGTAGCGCGGAAGGAACCCCTCCGGCCCCGCCTCGTCCACGACCTCGACCCCACCGAGCCGTCCAGCCACGTCCTCGGGATTCTCGACTATGCTCTCGACCAGGCTCCGGTAGAGGTCCTGCGAGCGGGACGTAATCCGGCCGCGCGGCTGGGACCTGTCGGCGCCCGGCGCGAGTTCGAGCTCGACCGAGATGTCACGGGCGAGGGTGAGCTTGCCCGTGGCCGGCGCATACGCGAGCGGGTAGACCGCCACGCTCGCAATCCTGTAACCGCCCAGGTAGCCGTCGCCCAGATACTCCACACGGCTCGAAGGAAAGGCCGCGTCGCTCCCGTAGATCGAGGGATCGGGATCGACCCACTCGGCCGCCTCACCGATCGGCACTTCGCGCTGCGCCGGAACGACCCGGTGCGTCCCCGGAAGCACCTCCTCAGCGCCCCAGGACACCGTCACGTCTTCGACGCGAGCGTTCGCGGGAATCGCGAAGCGCAGCACCGTGAAGGGAAGCGCGGGCTCGCCCGCGTCCCCGGCGCTGCTCAGACCTTCGATGGTAAGCTTCTGGAAGGTTCCTACGTTCTCGACCGCGACGTCCGCGGACTCGAGCGCGACCCGTGCCCCTGTACGGGCCGCTCCCACCTGCGCCGTCGCCATCACGCCGACAGCCAGGATCCAAGTGAGAACGTGACGTCTCATGCCAGCCCCTCTCCCGTTACGCAAAAGCAGAAGTGCGATCCAACCTCTCACTGCAAGCTCCTCGTGACGGCCCGCGTGTGCGGGCATTGGTTCAACTTCCGTCGGTTCGGGCTTTAGCAGTGTCGGTTGAGGCGTACTCCTGCTTTCGGGAGAGGGCCTCCGTTCGCCCAGGTGCTGTGAGCCCGTATCCACAACTTCTACCTTTAGTCTAGTATGTTTTCCCTCAACCTGTCAAG
>JALGVN010000246.1 GCA_025774645.1 bacterium | reverse complement strand
GCTCGCCACGAAGGTCGTTGACCCTCTGGTATGGAGGGCCAAGGGCATGCCGATCGGCGAGCGCCTCGAAGAGTTCCGCAAGCAGCAGTGGGACGATCTCGAGACCTTCGAGCGGAGGCGAGACCGTCGCCTCACCGATCTTCTCCTCAACACGGTGACGCGTATCCCGTACTACATGGACTGCATGAGCGACCTCTCGCTCAACGCGATCCGCGACGACCCCCTCGGAAGCCTCGCGCGGTTCCCCATTCTCGAAAGGGAGGACGTGCGAGATCGTCTCGGCGACCTCGTCTGCGAGATGGGCCGCGGGACCATCGAGGATCACACGAGCGGCTCGACGAACATGCCGGTCGATTTCTACCGCGACAAGCGCTCGGTGACGGCGTCGCTCGCGACGACACAGCTCGGTCTCGATTGGGCGGGCGTCGAGCGCGGCGAGCGCCGGGTCCTCTTCTGGGGGGCGCCTGTCCCTCCCGACGAGAGACCGTTTCTGAATCGCGTCGTCGACTCGCTGCACGACAGGGTCGTGCTCGACACCAACCTCCTGAACGACGAGCGCTTGCGCCGGTACATCGAGGTCATCAACGCCAGGCCCGTGGTGTCACTCGAGGGCTACCCGGCCGCCTTCGATCAGATCGCGCGATACGCGAAACGCGAGGGCCTCACGATCACACCGCCTCGCGTCATCGTCACAGCCGGGTTCACGTTGTTCGACTACATGCGCGCTCAGATCACCGAGGACTTCGGCGCTCCCGTCTTCGACCAGTACGGGAACAGGGAGGTCGGCCGCGTGTCCGGGGAGTGCGACCGCCACGAGGGAATGCACGTCCTCGGAGAGACGACGATCATCGAGGTCGTGGGTGATGACGGTCGTCCGGTTCCCGACGGGGAGATCGGGGACATCGTCGCGACCCACCTCTGGAACTACACGATGCCGTTCATCCGCTACCGGATGGGGGATCGGGGAGAGATGGGCACCGAGCCATGCAGCTGCGGGCGCGTCTACCCGCTCCTGGCGCGCGTCCACGGACGGAGCGGTGAGAGCTTCCTCAGAGAAGACGGCGAACTCGTTATCCCCGATGTGTTCCTGCACATCCTCGGGTGGGAGTTCAACACGCCGGCGGTTCGCAAGTTCCAGATCGTCCAGGAGGACGTCGGCCGCATCAAGGTTCGCTTCGTGCCCGAGCCCGGGAGCGAGGGGTACTCCCCGGAGGAGCGGGAGGGGATCACCGCTTCCGTCCAGGAGCAGATGGGCGCGCCCTGCAGGGTGGAGTTCGTCGCGGAGGACGACATCGAGCCGGCGCCAAGCGGGAAGTACGTCTTCGCCGCGTCGAAGGTCGCGACAGGAACGCCGCGGTGGTAGCCGGCGTGGCGACCACGGTCGCAGCCGAAGGCGAGAGGGATCTCGAGCACACGTCGCTGCCAAAGGAGATGCGTTGCCCAGTCTGAGGGAGGCCTTCGCCACCAGGGTCGTCGACCCGATCGTCTGGACGGCGAAGGGCATGCCGATCGGCGCACGGTTTGAGGAGTTCCGTAGGGGACAGTGGGACGACGCAACCACGATCAGGGCCAGGCAGACGGAGCGGCTTCGCGACCTCCTGATCCACGCGATCACGCGAGTGCCCTTCTATAAGGAGCGCACTGGCGGTCTCGCTCCGCATGCCATCCGGGACGATCCGTGGGGGAGCCTCCAGTCGTTCCCGATCCTGACGAAGGAGGACATCCGCTACCACCTCGACGAACTCACGTGCGATATGGGCCGCGGCAGAATCCCCGAGCGGACCGGTGGCTCGACCGGTCTCCCGCTCCACTTCTATCGCGACAGGCACTCGATGGCCGCCTCCCTCGGTTCCACGCAGCTCTTCTTCGAGTGGGCGGGACTCGAGCGGGGCGAGCGGCGCGTGAGACTGTGGGGCGCTCCCCAGGACTTCGCATCGCAGCGGTCACCGGCGGCCCGCTTCCTGAACTACATCCACGACAGGACGCTCCTCGATGCGTTCAGTATGGGAGACGAGACGATGCGAGAGTACGTCCGGTTTCTGAACCGGCATCCTCCCGTCTCCCTCGAGGGATACACGAGCGCGGTCTACAGCCTCGCGCAGTTTATCGAGCGTCAGGGGCTGGAGGTTCCGCCTCCGCGCGCTGTCATCGTCGGAGCGTCGACGCTCTTCCAGCACATGAGGGAGACGATCGGTGAAGTCTACCGTGCGCCGGTCTTCGATCACTACGGGAGCCACGAGGTCGGTGTCGTCGCGGCGGAGTGCGGCGCGCACGACGGGCTTCACGTGCTCAGCGAGACGATCGTGCTCGAGGCGATCGGCGACGACGGACGTCTTCTCCAGGCGGGGGAGGTCGGAGAGCTCGTGGCGACCAACCTCTGGGAGTACTCGATGCCGTTCATCCGGTATGAGATGGGTGACCGCGGAGTGCTCTCGCCGGAGCCGTGCGGCTGCGGGCGCGCGTACCCGCTCCTCCGCGAGGTCGTCGGGAGGAGCAGCGGCTGTCTGGTGCGTGCCGACGGCGGCGTGGTCGTTCCCGAGATCATCACGAGACTCTTCGGACTCGTGTACAACACGGGCGACGTCCGGTCGTTCCAGGCCGTCCAGGAGGCGATCGACCGGATCACGATCCGGGTGGAACTCGAGCCGGACTCCGACGGTCTGCCGCCGGACGCGCAGGAAGGAATCGCCTCGCGCATCCGCGAGGCGATGGGGGCGCCGTGTGAGATCGAATTCGTGGTGGTCGAACGGATCGAGCCTGCCGCCAGCGGGAAGCACCTCTACGTAATCTCCAAGGTCGACCGAGACGTGGCGTCGGGCGGCCCGGTCTCGGCGCCGGCACAGGAGTAGCAATGGCGAGCGTGCGCACCGGTCTCTTCGATCACATCGTCGATCCGCTCGTGGACGCGGCGAGGCGCGTACCCGTTCGAGCGCGACTGGCGGAGTTCCGCGCCGCACAGTGGGACGACGTCGAGACCATGCGGCGGCGGCAAGACAAGCGTCTCGCCGACATCCTGATCCACGCCTCGACGCGGGTGCCCTTCTACAGAGAGCGTGTCCGAGGGCTCTCGCCCGAATCGATCTCGGCCGATCCCTGGATGGGCCTCAGCGGCTTCCCGATCCTCGAACGGGACGACCTGCGCAATCATCTCGAGGATCTCAGATGTGAGACGGGGCGCGGAACGATGTCCTGGTCGACGGGAGGGTCGACCGGGAAGCCGGTGCGCTTCTACCGCGACCGTCACTACCTGGCGGCAGCCGTCGCCTCCGTCCAACTCTCCTACGAATGGGCCGGTCTTCGTCGGGGCGAGAGGCACGTCAGGATCTGGGGCGCGAGGCGGGACTTCATGGGCAGGAACCCCGTAGCTCGTCGTGCGGTCGACCTTCTGAACTCGCGGGACACGCTCGACGCCTACCGAATGACGGAAGCGAGGATGCGCGAGCACGTCGCACACATGAACCGGCGTCCGCCGGTTCTCCTCGAGGGGTACGCGAACTCGCTGGGGCATCTCGCAGGGTTCGTGCGGAATCGTGTCGCCGGCGAGCCTGCTGCTTCCCGCCCTCCGTGAGAGACTCGAGTCGACGTTCCGGGCTCGGGTTTTCGGCAGGTACGGGTGCCGGGAAGTGAGCGCCGTCGCGGCCGAGTGCGACAGGCACGAAGGACTCCACATCTTCGGCGAGACGACGGTGGTCGAAACCGTGGATGCACACGGGCGCGCCGTCGGCGAGGGCGAGAGCGGAGAAGTCGTGCTCACGAACCTCTGGAACTACACCATGCCGTTCATTCGGTACCGCGTGGGCGACCAGGCCATCCGCGGGGCAGAGCGTTGCAGCTGCGGGAGGCCGTATCCGATGATCGCGAGCATCCAGGGGAGGACGTAC
>JALGVN010000048.1 GCA_025774645.1 bacterium | reverse complement strand
ATCCGGGAGCTGCTCGAGGAGAGCGGCATCCCGTGCTTCCTCAGCGACGAGCTCTCCCCCGCTCAGACTCCCGAGGACGAGACGAAGGTGCTGGTGCCGAGAGAGATGCTCAGCGACGCGAAGCGTCTCATGCGCGATTTCGTCGCAATGAGCAAACCGGTGACGTAGGCAGGCGACGTCACCGGTCCGTTCCAGCGGAGCAGACGATTCACGAGACGCGCGGTCACATGCCGCGCGCCTTTCGTTTCAGCGCTTGTAGCCGATCATCCTGAGGAACTCCCTGCGCTTCCCGATGTCCTCCTCGCCTTCCACGCCCTCCGGGCTCGACCCGTCGATGACGCCGAGAACGCCCTTGCCTTGGGGGCTTTCCGCGACAATCACCTCGACTGGATTCGCAGTCGCGCAGTAGATTCCGCAGACCTCCTGGCAGGCCTTGACGGCGTTCAGGACGTTGATCGGGAAGCCGTCGGTCATGACGATCGCGAACGTGTGGCCCGCTCCCACATCGCGCATGATCGTCACCGCGGCTGCCTCGAGTTCGTCGTCGTTCCCGTCGTGGCGAACGAGACATGGACCCGACGCCTCCGCGAACGCGACGCCGAACTTGATGCTCGACGAGGACGTAACCATCAGTTCATAGAGATCCTCGATCGTCTTGATGAAGTGACTCTGGCCGAGAATGATGTTCGCCCCTTCTGGGAAACCGATCGGCACGGTTCTGATTTCCACAGGTACCTCCTTGATCGACGCCCGTCGCTCGTGTGGCCGGCCACGGGAATCGTCTCCGAGCCATGACCTCCGTCGGTCGACCGCAGTATCCCCCTTGCACTCCAGGAAGTCAACGCGCGGTCGCACGACGCGCATCGCCCGCCCGAAGAAGATCGCGGCAACGTGTCGTCGACGACAATGCCACGGTTGCCACACGCCGGGCCACGCGCTAGACTCTCACGTGGGCGGCCCGAAGGCGGGGCAAGCTGTTGACCGAACGGAGGCGCGATGAAGATCTTCTACATCTCCGAGGTCCAGTGGCTCTCACAGATATCGAGGAAGCACCTCCTCGTCCGGCGGTTCCCTTCCGGGTGGGAGACCGTCTTCACGTCCCCCGTGAACCTTACGTTCAGCGAGAACAGCCTGCGTCTCCGGACCGACGCGCGCTGCCCCGGCGTGCGCTACATCTCCCTTCCGCTCCCGAAACCCGATTCGCTCCTGGCGCCGGTCCGAGCGATGACCGACGTCCTCTCTACTATAGGGGCGCGGAGCATCCGGAAGCTCGTGGGCGCGTTCGAGCCGGACGTCGTCGTCTGCTCGCTCATCTGGGCGGCGCCGGTCGTCCCGTTCATCAGGAACCTCGGGATCCCGGTCGTCTACGATTGCAACGACCTCCACCCCGACTTCTACCCGGCGCGCGAGGAAGAGGCGTGGGAGGTCTTCAGGAGTCTCGCGTCCGCCGCCGACGAGGTCGTGGCGTCCTCGAGCTACCTTCGGGAGACCTGCGGGCGCGGCGTCGTGATCGGGAACGGCGTCGACCTCGACACGTTCAGGGGAAGGACCGAGGGTCCGCTCCCCGGCCCGATCGCAGAGAGCCCCCTCGCGGAGTGCGACGATCTCGTGGTCTACGTGGGGTCTCTCGACGCCAGGATCGACGTGAGCATACTGGAGGCGATCGCCGGGAGACTCGAAGAAGACGACCGCCGGCTGGGGCTCGTCTGCGTGGGACGGGTCTTCGACAGTGCCCGTGAGCGTGTTCAGGCGTTCGCGCGGCGCTTCCCCCGGAGCGTCCTCTTCACGGGCCAGAAGCCCTACGCGGAGCTGCCCGGGTACCTCTCGGCAGGCTCGGTCGGGGCGGCACCCTTCCTTCTGAACGAGCGCACGGAGGCGGTGAACCCGAACAAGCTCTACATGTACTCGGCCATGGACATGAACGTGGTCTCGACCCCGTTCTCGCGTGAGATCCGCGAGCTCGGTGACGCGATCCGCGTCGCCAGCGGCCCCGAGGCGTTCGCGGAGGCCACAACGGAAGCGCTCGGCGACGATGCACGCCGCCGAGCGATCCGTGAGTTGGTGGCCCTTCCTAACAGCTGGGACGAGAAGGCGAAGGAGTTCACCGGACTTCTCTCCAGCCTCGCCGAGAGGTCTTAGTTCATGTGCTTCGGATTCTCATCTCTCGGCTCCCCAACCCTCACACGATCCGGTGGTCCTTCGCCTTCCGGAAGGGCCATGCGTTCTTCGTTCCCGTCGTCACCCGGCACGACCTCACGCCCAGGGTGGAGCGGGTACAGGTAGAAGTAGACGGTCTCGGCAGGGTAGTAGTAGTCCAGGTCGATCTCGAACCACTCGCGGTAGTACCCACCGGCAAAGACCTCCAAACGGTATGTCCGACCCTCCGGGCCACCATGGCCGTCCCGGAAGAGCGGGCCGGCGTAGACGGGCACGTACCCGCCCCTGTCGACCAACCACGTACCCACGTAGTCCCAGTCCGGCCATCCGGCCACGAGCAGGTCGACCTCGGCCCAGTAGACCGGCGCCCCGGTCCAGTAGTCGGACGCGTAGACGTGCAGCGCTGCTTCCCGAGGTGGTTCCACGTCGCACCAGGCTCCCGGGCACACGATGCACCCCGACATGACCGTCGTGACCGCGACGGCGATGGCGGGAACGACAAGTCTTCGCACTATGGGTCTCATGGTGCAGACCTCCCTTCGTCCAGCCTCTTCTTGCCGACTTCACCAATCCGAAGCCTGCCGCGCGTGGCGTGGAACGACTAAGCACGATGACCCCCCGGGGTTCCTAGCGACCCCTCACCTTCACGTCGAACCGTATCAGGCCGATGCTCTTCTCGTTGTGGCGCCCGCGGCGCCTCACGTCGACGTCGGTGACCTTGATGTCGAGTTTGAGCGGCCCGTCCCTCAGCTTGTATCTCCTCCCCTCCCTCGGGCGGTCGCCTCGCTCGCCATCGACGTCGATCACGAAGATCGTCTCACTGCTCCAGCCGTCTTCCCGCGTGAGGCTCCCGACGATCACGGTCGGCCGGCCATCGTAGCTCTCCACACACTCGATCGCGAGAAGCGCGGCTCTGTTGCCGTAGTAGATGTCGCGGTAATAGACGTCGCCACTCCGCCCCATTCTGAATTGCTCGTCGAACCGCGTGTCGGTGCGCCACCGTCTCCCGCGCCTCTCGCGGGACCGACCAGCCGACGTCGGGAGCGACCACGACCCGCTCCCGGCGTCCGGGCTCCCCGTCCCTCGGACCTCCGACGACGACGCTGCCGCCGCGCGGCTCTCCGCGAGAAGCTCCCCGGACGAACCCGGGCTCCGGGCCGTATGGAGGCAACCAGACACCGTGCTGACCTCTCGGCCAGGGAACCTCGTGGGCGCACGCCACGAGCGTCTCGACGCCCCGTGCGCCTGCGACTCTCAGGGAGTAGTAGCGGCTCTCAGGTACGCGATACGTGCGCCCCGGGAGCGCGAGGTTCGAGCCAGACCACCTGTTCGGGTAGACGATGTCCACGCGCCCGTCCGGCGAGTAGTCGAGGATCGTCACGTAGCACGGACGGTCGACGCGGAAGTTGACTTCCAGGCGGTCGCCCGGCAGATAGGTAGACCACTCCCCCCGGTCGATCCACATCCGGATCAACGGAGGAGTGCCCGCCGTCCGCCAGTACGTCTCAACGCCGTCGCTTCCCCGCGGTTCGGGGCCGACGATGATCCTCTCCGACCGCGCTTCGTCCCCGACAGGCTTCGGCTCGGCGCCGGACGCCGAGTCCTCAACCGTGACGTTCGCGGACCACGCGAGCGGGGCGGACAGAACGAGGACCACGAGGACAGCGACCGCGGCCCACCACAGGAGGATGTTGTCTCTTCTCACATTTAGCACAGCCGTCATCGTTCGGCCCTCCTCTCTCCGTCGGTACACTACCTCCGGCCTTCACTGTGTTTCGACGGACGCGCGAAGAGGGCTATTCACGACACGCGCGGGCCGACGCGTGCGGTACGTCTCCCGCGCGCAACGCAGACGGATTGCGCGTGACCGATCGCGCTGTGCGAGCCGAGTGCAGCCTGCGCCAAACGCACGAACCGGACCTGTGAAGGTCCGGCCTGTCGTTCGGACGCGCTGCAGAAGCACGTGCTCTTGAATGTGTGTTGTACTACCCTCTCGCGGAGAGAGCGAGGATGAGAACGCCTCCCTTGATCGGCGGTCCGCCCAGGAGGACGGTCCCGCCGTTCCCCAACCTGATCCTCGTGCGGAGAACGATCTCCTGCCTGGAATCAGGGCGCCCGTCGTCACGTTCCCGGTGTGCCTCTTCGTGCTCCCCTTCCACCTCGTGGACCAGCGTTATCATCATCTCGATCCGTCCGTCGCTCTCCTCGAGCCGCTCGGGCTCCACGATGAGCGAGAAGCGCTCCGGAAGCTGGAACGTGCATGGGGTGCCGAACGCAGTCTCGATCCGCCCGCTCGCGAGGAACTCGTACTTGGTGTACGCGAAGAGAGAGCGCAGTTTGCCGGCGTAGCCCGAGAGCTTGGGGTCGACGGACGCTTCCGAGTCCGGGTCGTCATCGTCGTCTCCAGACGACGCGGAGATCGAGATGACCTCGACGATCACCTCGCCCTTCGCCAGGGCCGTGGCCGGCACCAGAAGCAGCGTCAAGAGGAAGATGATCAGTAGGGCTACAGTAGCTCTTCGCATGCGTACCCTCGGGGAAGTTCCGGCGTGGTCCGCCGCCGTTCTCTACCTATCTGGCTCCGGGACCCTCGCCGTCGACGCCTCCCTCGACTTCGTCGGCGAAGACCCAGATGACCGTCATCTCCGGGTCCTCCGACGTGAAGAACATCGGCGTGTAGCCGGCGGAGAACGTCTCGATACTGTCGACGACGCACTCGTTCGCGTTCCGGTTCCACTGATCGAAGAGCCCGAGCGGGCCGAGCGCCACGGCCACGAACACGACTGCGGCGAACGCACCCGCGGTGGCCAGCACCCGCCTCCGATACGTTCCGTAGACCGGCCGAGCCTCGCGCACCCTCGCCCGCTTCCTCCTCACCTCCCTGTCGACCTCGTCGAGCGCCTGGGACAGGTCGATCCGGAACGTCGCCCACCTGTCGTCGGCGACGGCCGGCTTCGGCGCGGCCCCAAAGATTCTATCAGACGCGCGAATCGAGTCAAGCTCGCTCGCGCAGCCGTCGCAGGAGGCTATGTGCCTGTCGACCTTCCTGCGGGTCCGCTCGTCGAGTTCGTTGTCCGCGTAGGCTGTGAGATAGCGAGATATCCGGCAACCTCTAGCCATCTTCATCTAGTCCTCTCCTCCGCCGCCCGCCGCCACCGTCTGCCCGCCGTCGACATAAGGCTCGAGCATCTTCCTCAACTTCTTCCTCGCGTAATGGAGCCGCGACATCACAGTACCGATCGAGCAGCCCACCACGTCAGCGATTTCCTTGTACGACATCCCCTCGATCTCGTAGAGCACGAACACCGACTTGTGGTAAGCGGGAAGCTCGTCGATCGCCTTCTGGATCTGCTCCCCGAGCTCCCCGCTCAGGGCGATGTCGTCGGGGCTCCTGGGCGCTCCCGCGTCGATCAACTCGGTCCCGGCAAACTCCGCCACCTCTTCGGGAACCGTCTGGGACGCGACCGATCGCGACTGCTTCCGCGTGTAGTCGATGCATGTGTTCATCGCGATGCGGTAGAGCCACGTGGAGAAACTCGACTTCCCCCTGAAGCTCTTGAGCCCGCGGTACGCGCGGATGAACACCTCTTGTGAAAGATCGAGTGCGAGGTCGGGGTCCTTCGCGAATCGGTACGCGACCGCGTAGACGATGTCCTTGTGGAGCTCGACGAGTTCGTCGAACGCCCCACGGTCACCCGCCTGGGCGGCCCAGACCTTCTCGAGGTCGTACTGCTTGGGATCACGCTCCGGCATGGTCCCTCGTCGCGTTCTTAGACGGAGCGGACCGGGTCCTATTCACCAACGAAACGGGACTCCGGACCGCCGTAAATGAGTGTTCGGTCATTTGAGTGGCCGCTCCACTATCCCTCTCCTGACAGCTGCCCCGCGGCGGCTCGTAGCTCTCTCGTGGCCCTTTCAGGACCTTCTGGGGGCCTTCTAGTACTTGATCTCCCCGAATTCGGCGAGTTTCCCGGTCACGAGCTCCTGGATCTCCTGAAGCCGCTCCTCGCTCCGGGCCTCGAACCGCATCACGATCACCGGCTGTGTGTTCGATGCCCGCACGAGGCCCCATCCGTCACCGAACAGGATCCGGACCCCGTCGACGTCGATGACGTCGTGGTTCGCCTTGAAGTACTCGACCGCCTTCTCGACCATCGCGAACTTCGTCGCGTCGTCCGCCGTCTCTCCCCTGATCTCCGGCGTCGAGTAGTACTTCGGAATGGTCGCAACCATCTCCGACAGCGGGAGCTCGCTCCTCGACAGCATCTGGAGGATGCGGCACGAGGCGTAGATCGCGTCGTCGAACGGATAGTAGTCGTCGGCGAGGACCATGTGGCCGCTCATCTCTCCGCCGATGGGAGCGCCCGTCTCGTTGATCTTCTTCTTCAGAAGCGAGTGCCCCGTCTTCCACATAACAGGGATCCCACCGTGGGCCTCGATGTCCTCGACGAGCGCCTGCGAACACTTGACGTCGAAGATCACTTCCGCCGACCCCTTCGCGAGGATCTCGCGTGAGAGAAGAGCCAGGACCTTGTCGGCGAAGATCATCTCGCCCTTCTCGTCGACCGTCCCGACCCGATCGGCGTCGCCGTCGTAACCGATCCCGACGTCGGCGCCCTCTGACTTCACCGTGGCGAGGAGGTCCGTGATGTAGGCGAGGACGGTGGGATCGGGGTGGTGGTTCGGGAAGGTCCCATCGGGCTCGCAGAAGAGGGGCACGACGTCGCAACCCAGGCTCGTGAGGAGATCGCAGGCGACGAGGCTGCCGCAGCCGTTCCCCGCGTCGACGACGACCTTGAGCGGCCGCTCGAGGTGGATCCTCCCTCTGATGGCGTCCTTGTAGTCCTCCAGCACCTCCGCGGACGACACCTCCCCCTCTCCGTCCTCGAAGTCACCGGCCTCGATGATCTCGCGGACCTTCTGGATGTCCGCGCCGTACATCGAGTCCTTCCCCGCGTTCAGCTTGAGTCCGTTCATGTCGGGAGGGTTGTGGCTCCCGGTGATCATGATGCCGCCGTCGACCGGGAGCTCATAGAGACTGAAGTAGAACGCGGGCGTCGGCACGGTCCCCAGGTCGATCACGTCGACGCCGACCGAGAGCAGTCCCTCGGTGACGCGCGCCCTGAACCGCTCCGTCGAGAGCCGCACGTCACCGCCGAGCGACACCTTCCGTCCACCGCGGCGCCTGACGTAGGTTCCAAACCCCTTCCCGATCAGTCGAACGACGTCCTCGGTGAGGTCCTCGTCGACCACGCCTCTGATGTCGTACTCCCGGAAGATGTGGCTCTCCATCCCGTCTCCCTCCGTGTGCCTCTCCCGACCGGCCGAGGTCGCCTACCGCTCGCCCGTCCAGGGCCATCGCACGGCCGGCTCGTCCTCAGCCTCCTCGTACTCGACCTCCCGCTCGAGAAGAGAACGGTCGGTCGACATTCCGAGGGCTCGTCTGACATCGACCCACCACCACTCGCCGTGCGCGCTCACGAAGTGGATGGTGTAAGAGGTCGGACCGGTCACTCGTATGCGAACCGTCGACTGCCCCCCGCGCTCCGAAGGCGTCATCTCGACGTCGACGACGCCGAGGTCTTCCGGCCGGTCCCTCGAGAGCGGGAACCGCATCGGGTCGCGGCGGCCGCTCACGTCCAGCACGTAGAGCGCTGCCCGCGTGAGGCTGATGTCTGCCGTGAACGATCCCCCGAGCTTCCCGTTGACGAAGCGCATCGTGATGCCGCGCTCCTCCCGCGCCAGCCCTTCCCGGAGGATCCCCTTCTGCCACGCCTCCTTCGCCTCCTTCGACTTCCTCCTGCGCCAGACCTGCGTGAGCACTGCGAAGAGAGGCGCCGCGGCGTACCCGAGCGTCGGCGCGATCTTCCCGATCCGCCCGAGAGGAATGTCTATCGAGTCATGGTATCTGTAGACGACGTAGGCGAGCGCGAGAATCCCGAGGGCGACATACACCCAGCGTTCGTTCCGTTCTTCGGCCACCGGGACTCCTCAAGGAAGGGACATCGCTCCGCCTGGGCGGAAAGCTCAGGCGTCATCGCGGCCGAGCGTCAGGCCGGTCCTCTCTCTGACCTCCGACATCGTCGCGCGCGCAATCGCCCTCGCTCGTGCACCGCCGCCCCGCAGGACGTCGACGAGATCGTCGGGCCGCGAGAGCAGCTCGACGCGCTTCTCCCGGATCGGTCCCACCAGCTCCTGAAGGTGGGCGATCAGGATGCGCTTGCAGTCGAGACAGCCGATCTCGGCCGTCCGGCAGCCGTTCGCGCAGTGCTCGATCTCCTCGGGCGTCGAGAACACGTCGTGGTAGCTGAAGATGTTGCAGACGTCGGGGTTCCCAGGGTCGTTCCTGCGCTTCCGCGCGGGATCGGTCGGCGCCGTCGAGATCTTCTTCGCGATCTCCTCGTCTCCGTCGTCGAGATAGAGACAGTTGTCGAGACTCTTGCTCATCTTGTTGGCGCCGTCGAGCCCGAATATCTTGGCGCCCTTCGACAGAACCTCCGCCGGCTCGGGGAAGGTCTCACCGAAGACGGCGTTGAACTTCCTCGCGACCTCGCGCGTGAATTCCAGATGCGGAACCTGGTCCTCCCCGACCGGGACGATCTCCGACTTGTAGAGGAGGATGTCCGCCGCCATCAGCACCGGATAGCCGAAGAGCCCCATGTTGATGTTGTCGGGGTTCTGGCGAACCTTGTCCTTGAACGTCGGGATTCGCGAGAGCCTGCCCATCGGTGTGACGCAGTTGAGGATCCACGCCAGCTCCACGTGCTCGTGGACGTGGGACTGGACCATGAGGATGCTCTTCTCGGGATCCAGCCCCGCCGCCAGGTAGCTCGCGGCGGCGTCGAGGACGCGGTTGGGCATGTCTTCGGGGGCGTAGCGAGCCGTCATCGCGTGGTAGTCGACGATGCCGAAGACCGCCTCGTACCGGTCCTGCAGGCCGGCCCACTGCTTGATCGCGCCGAGGTAGTTCCCGATGTGCAGTCGGCCGCTCGGCTGGATACCGCTGAAGAAGTGCTTCCTCATCTGCTCTCCCGCTTCGGGGGTCTCCTTCGGAAGGCGCACGTTCACTCACGCGCCGTCAGAGACGGCCATGCTAGCACGCTTGAGACGGTCGCTTCAACCCGGGCCGCAGACCGCCCCCGCTACCGGCTTCCCGGGGGCGCCAGCTCACCGAGCCTCTCTCTCGCTTCACCCGACGAGGGATTCGTGCGAAGCGCCATCTCGTACGCCCTGATCGCGGCGGCGGTGTCGCCCGATGCCTCGTGGAACCTGCCGGCCGCCAGGTAGACTTCCTCCCTCATCGAACCCGGCACTTCCTCAGACGCGGCGACAGGTGATCCGGCCCCGCTGTCGCCCGCGCGATCCCGCAGTTCGAGGAGCGCCTCGACGCCGCGATCGGCCTCGTCGAGTCGACCGAGACCGACGAGCGCCACGATCCTCTCGCGATGGCCCGCGGGGTCGTCCGGCCGCGCTCCGACGTAGGTCTCTAGGTGCGTGAGAGCGGACTCGTAGTCGTTCAGTCTGAGGTAGAGCCTGGCGAGCCAGAGCCTCCTCGAGAACACGGAAGGACCGAGCGCCACCGCGTCCTCGAGGACCTCCAGCCCCTCGGCCAGCCGCCCGGAGTTCACGAGCGCCTCGCCGAGCCTGAACGCGTAGGCCGCGTTCGCCGGATCGAGCGCTGCAGCGGTCGCGAACTCCTCCGCAGCCAGCCCCCACTCGTTCTCGAGCCCCTCCCGAAGGCCGACCTCGAAGTGGAGCTGTGCGCTCTTCCCCGCGTCGATCCTGGGTATGATGCCACGCCCGTCGATGCTGACCTCGAGCGGCTCGAGCGACGTTCTGATCTCGAACGTCTGGACGGCGGACTCGATGGCGATCCACTCTTCGTACGACCACACGGTGAGATCGACCGTGAGCGGCAGGGGCGTGCGGTAGATCTCGCCCTCCTGGCTGATGGTGCCTCGGACGATGTACCCGCCCGCGTCGGTCGTTTCAACCTCGTACTCGAGGACGTAGGTCGGAAGATCTCCGCGGTAGACCCACTCGTAGAAGAACCAGTCCAGCTCGCCGTCGGCGACTCCCTCGAAAGCGTCGACCACTTCACGCAGACCGACGGGGCGCGCGGCGTACTGCTCCCCGAGCGTCCCGAGGGCGGCGCAGTACGCGTCCCGGCCGATCAGAAGCTCGAGCATCTCGAAGAGGGCCGCGCCTTTCCCTTCGCAGATGCGAGGATCGCGCGGAGCGTCCGCGTCGAGGCACGAGCTCAGAGGAGCACGGCCTCCCGAATCCGCGAGCGCGGTGACGTAGTCGCCGAGGAGCTCTTCCCTCCGCCGCGCAGCGCGTTCCTCGTCGGCGATGGCCTCGAGCCACGTGAGTTCCGTCCTGGCGGCCAGTCCCTCGGACACGATGGGGCCGGCGTCGACCAGGAACGGCCACCAGCTCCTCGACAGATCGCTGACGTACCTGGCCGGGTCTGGTCTCCTCGAGACACCGCCGCTGATGTCGACCGAGGGAATCACGAGGAGGCCGGGGCCCCACCCCTGTCGCGCGAATCCCCCCGCCTCCGGGGGCGCGAGCACGACGTCTATCCAGTCGAACGGGTAGGGTCCGTAGCACGCCTCGAGGAACCTCACGAGGTCACGGAGTTCGGACGACTGGATCGGGAACTCCCGCGCGCGGCCGCCGCGCGGATCGCCGGGCGGAGTGGCGACTCGGTGGTATCCGACGAAGACGTCGCCGAGCACGCTCATCGTGCTCTCGAATGCGCCGACGAGGATCGCCGCGCCTGGAACCGGCGATCCGACCTGCCACACGTCTCCGCCGAAGCACGGATCGTCCCGGTCTTCGAGCGACGGCGCCATTCCCGCGAGCGCACCGGTCGCGACGCTTGCGTACCCTTCCGGATACCGGGCGACGATCCGCATGGTCGCCGGATCGTACACCGGAGGAGCCGGGTGCCAGAGCGATTCCACGCCGAGAAGGACGAAACCGTTCGCGAGGAGGATGCCGTCCCCGGGTGCCAGCGTCCCGTCGTATCGGACCGAGACGACGACGCTGCGGGGTTCGTCGTCCCCGGCAGCGCCGGTCCCGCCGCCCGGGATCGCGATTACGAGCGACTCGGCCGTCCTCTCGTAAGAAAGCTCCTCGCCCGCCGGTGTGCGCACCTGTTGAACCTCGAACGCTTCGTTCAGAACAAGCTCGAGACGTTCGCCGCGAACCGCGACCTCGATCCTGCTCTCGCCCGAGATCCATCCTCCCGCCGGATCGATGCAGACGGTGACTTCGTGGTGCGTCACGTCCTGCGCGGCGAGAACCGCGAGCGTCGAGTCGACCCTGGCGGCATCGGCGACGAAGAGCTCCTCGAGTGCGTTCCCCGCGTGGTCGGTGACGACGGGACAGAAGGGAAGCTGGCCGTCGGACACCGTCGCGAGGAGCGCGACGAGCGCAAGCGCGAATGGAACCGACGTTCTCACCTGGTCTCCATGGGTTCGGGCGTGAATGTCCTGCTCTCACTTCGGGCGACGGGCCCGAGCCAGGGCGCCGCCAACAGTGCCGGCCATCTTACCACCGCTCCGCGGACCCCACAAGGCAGGGACGCGCCGCGCGGGAGGCCGGGGAGAGATCGTCTCGAGGGCGCCCGCAGCGGTCGGGGCCGTCCGGGGCGAGCGCCTCTCGCCCGGTCCCGACGGCTTGACCCCGGGGCACGCGGGGGGTATCATACTTCTTCGGACACTCTGAAAGGAGTCGGGGCAGATGTCACCTGCGTACAGCGAAAAGGTCCTGGAGCACTTCAAGAACCCTAGGAACGTCGGAGAGCTCGAGAACCCGGACGGCGTGGGCGTCGAGGGGAATCCGGTCTGCGGCGACCTGATGGAGATCCACATCCAGGTCGAGGACAACCGCATCACGGACATCAAGTTCAAGACGTTCGGGTGCGGGTCGGCGATCGCCACGAGCAGCATGGTCACCGAGATGGCCAAGGGAAAAACGCTCGAGGAGGCGATGGAGATCTCCAGGATGGACGTGGCGAACGAGCTGGACGGACTCCCGCCTCAGAAGATGCACTGCTCGAATCTGGCCGCAGACGCCCTCCACAAGGCCATCAAGGACTACTGGGAGAAGCACGGCGGCGGCCCGTCCGGCCCGTCCGAGGAGACGAGCGCCTGACGAAGTGCCGGCCCGGAATAAACCCGGCCGCCGGAAGTAGTACTAATAGAATAGAGAGAGTGTGGCTGCGCGGCCCCGGTCCTCCGGGGCCGTATGCGCGTCCGTGAGAGGTGCTGAGGCCGGAGCGCGACCGCCGGCTGTGGCGACGCCGGGAGGAGCGGCGCCGGGCACCGCCGTGAAACCGCTTGACATTCACTGAGCCTCGTCGTAATCCGATGAGCGTTCGCGAGGAACTCGTCCACCCGCCCGGCGCAAGAGGAGAAGACAATGGAAGGAACTCCGACCAGCCAGCCACAGACCCCGCAGCCGGTTCAGCCCGCTGCCGGTCAGCCGGCTCCGATGAAGCTGCACCGCGGCCCTACGGTCCTCGTTCTGGGGATTCTCGGCATCGTGGTCTGCTTCGTCTGCGGCATCATCGCCTGGATCATGGGACAGGGCGATCTCAGAGAGATGGACGAGGGCCTGCGGGACCGCGAGGGCTACGGCCTCACGAGAGCGGGGATGATCTGCGGCATCGTCGGAACGGGACTCGCGGTCGTCGGCCTCCTCTGGTGGATCATCGCCATGGCTGTCTTCGGCACGAGCTTCCTTGGCGCGCTGGGCAATTGCTACTAGGGCGCTTGCCCGGGATGGCAAGCTCTTGAACATCGAAGTCGTGCGGGGCGATTCGTCCTATCGCGCTCCGTGGCAGGCGATCGCCGCGGCGGCCGTGCTCGTTGTCCTGGGCGTCGTCGTCGCCGCGCAGCCCGCACTCGAAGAAGGCCCCGTCGTCTGCCCGTTTCGGGCGGCGACGGGGCTCCCCTGTCCTACCTGCGGTCTCCTCAGAGCGACGTACCACGTCCTTCACGGCCACCTCGGCCGCGCCTTCGCGACGAACCCGCTCGATGCCCTCTTCCTGGTCGTCATCATACCGGTCACGCTGATCGTCTGGGTCGCGAACGCGGCCCGCGGTTTCGCGCTGCGCGTCACGCTCTCGTCCGTGGAGCGCCGGTGGGCGTGGACGGCCGTCGCGGCGCTCGTGGCGGCGAACTGGCTCTACGTAATCTCGGCACGACCATAGGCCGGGAAGCGAGGGAGAGGTCGAAGGGGTCACAGGGAGGCCGCTGCGGGGTCACACCGCGAGGTCACTGCCCGCGGGGACCGTAGATCTCCCGGTAAATGAGAGAGTACCGGTAGACGATCCGGACGTAGTCCCGCGTCTCGAAGTACCCGATGTCCTCGACGAAGACGTCGGTGTCGCTCCCGCCGCCGTAGTCCCACCACCGCTCGACATTGTCCGGGCCTCCGTTGTATCCGGCGAGGGCGCGCAGGATGTCGCCGTCGAACTTCTCGATGATGGACGCAAGATACCAGGTCCCGAACCGGACGTTGATCTCGGGAGTAAGGAGATCGACGGTCTTGAAGCGCCTGACTCCGAGCTTGCGCGCTATCTCTCTGCCGGTGCCGGGCATGATCTGCGACAGGCCCCTCGCCCCGGCCCAGGAGACCGCCCTCGGCTCGAAGAGGCTCTCCTGCCGCATGAGCGAGAAGTAGAGGTTCGGGTCGATCCCGTTCGCCGCGCACTCCCGAAGAACGATCTCGTCGAAGTGCGCGGGACAGATCTTCTTCCTCAGATAGACGGGGGCGTCGCTCAGTCGCGACGCCGGCGATATCGCGAGGATGCGCTCGGCGACCCGGATCGCCCGCTTGTGGAGTCCGACGCGCTCGTAGTAGTTCACGAGGACGTCGAGCAGCCTGGGGTCCGGCTCGAGCCCCTCCTCGAGGAGCACGAACTCGCTCAGGGCCGCGTCCTTCATGTGGATGCCCAGAAAGATGTCCGCGCGCGCGAACTCGGGCACCTCGGAGAGCTCCCGGAAGAGGGCCTCGCGGCCGGCGGGCAGGTAGACACTCTCGTACCACTCCGCGAGCCACGTCGAGAAGTCGAGCGCCTCGGCGTTCCAGCTGATCCTGCCGTTCCTCCCGCGGAGATCGTGCCGCTTCGGGGCGGCCGCGACCGCGGCGGCGTCCCGCCCTGTCGATTCCGCAAGGAGCTCGAGCGAGCGACGGCCGTAGTACGAGTCGCGTTCGGTCTCCCCCGCCTCGCGGAAGCGCTCGCGCGCGACGTCCACTTCTCCGAGCGCCGCCCGGCTCTTCCCGGCCCAGAACAGGGCGCGCGCCTCTTCGCGTCCGCCGCCTCCGAGGAAGAGGTTCGCGAACGATGTCTCGGATCCCGTGTACTCCCCGAGCTTGAACCGGCAGAGGCCGGACCGGAGGAGCGCGTCTCTGGCGCGGTCGTGGTTCGGGTAGCGCTCCGCGAGCTCCGCGAACGCCGCGCTCGCCTCCTCCCAGCGCTTCTCCTCCTCGAGGAGCCGCGCCTTCTCCCACATGACCTGCCCGGCGGCCGTGCGCCCGGGGTGGAGCCTGACGTACCGGTCGTAAGTCTCGAGACTCTCCTCCACGCGTCCGGTGGCGCGCAGACAGTAGGCCCGCTTCGACCACGCGAGGTCGTGGTACTCGCTCTCGATGCCGAACTCGATGGCGTCCTCGTACCTTCGCCCCGCCGACGTGTACTTTCCCCTCCGCTGGTAGCTCCTGCCGAGGAAGTAGGTCGCCTCTGCCTCGAACTCCTCCTCGCGGCCGTGCTTGAGGTAGTACGTGAAGAACTCGGTCGCCTCCTGGAAGCGCTTGCGGTTGTAGAGCACGAGCCCCTGGTGGTAGCGGTCGGTGAACGACTTCGAGATCCTCCTGCCGCTTCGGAGCGCGTCGTACGAGTGACGCGAGCGTGGGAACTCCTCCACAGCCGTCGCGAAGCTCTCCCGCGCGGCGTCCTTGTCGCCGCTCCGGCGGTGCGTGAGGCCCATCACGTAGTGGGCCCTGGCCCGCTCGTTGTAGGAGCCGGCTTCGGCGAGGACCCTGCGGTACCACTGGAGCGCCTTCCCCCAGTCGGACGCGTCGGAGTACGCGTCGCCGAGCGCCTCGAGCGCGGCGCCGTACATGCTCGTCCTCTCCCGGTCCACGATCGCGTGCAGGCGCCCGACGGCGGCTTCCAGGTCGTCCTTCTCACGGTGGCACCTGGCCAGACGGAGGTTCACGACGTCCGAGATCTGAGCCAGTTCGGTGAGGCTCTCCTCGTACAGCGCGATCGCCTCGTCCCATTCCTCCCGCCGCTCGTGGCAGCGCGCGGCGAGGAAGATACAGCGAGCAGGCGCTCTCGTACCGCCCGGCGGAGTAGTCCGCCTCGGCCGCGAAGAAGAGCGAGTCGGCCTGGGCCCGCCACGAGGCGGCGGCGCTCCCGACCGTGATCGCGAAAGCGAGGAAGAGTGTGAAGGAGAAGGCGGCGAGTCTGTGGCGTCCCTGCATGCGGTCCTCTTGTGGGAAGACGGAGTCTGTCGGCGCCGCACCGTCACGGAGTGACGCGCGAACGCGAGGGAATCAACGCTCCGGCGAAGTCCACCCGAGGATCGCCTCGACCTCCCCGGCGGTGCCGGCAGTGAGAGCGCGCCCCGCGAGCTCACGCGCCGCCATGAGTTCGGTCCTGCGGATCTCCCGCTTCGCCGGAAGGAGACGTGGAGCCGCCACCGAGAGCTCCTCGATGCCGAGCCCGATGAGAAGCGGCACGTACTCCGGGTCGCCCGCCATCTCACCGCAGACCGCCACCGGCACGCCGGCCGACCTCGCGCCCTCCACCGTCCGCGCGATTAGCATCAGCACGGCCGGGTCGTGCGGTCGGTAGAGCCGGTCGACGAGCGAGTTCCCCCGATCCACGGCGAGAACGTACTGAGTGAGGTCGTTCGTCCCGATGCTCAGGAAGTCCGACTCGGCGGCCAGCCGGTCGGCCAGGAGCGCGGCCGAAGGAATCTCGATCATCACACCCGCCGGCACGTCCTCCCGGAACGGCACGCCGTCTCTCCGGAGCGAGACCTTCGCCTCCTCGAGCACTTCCTTCGCCGCCCTCAGTTCCTCGAGCGTGCAAATCATGGGCCACAGCAGACGGACGTCGCCGTGCGCACCCGCCCGGAGGATGGCCCTCATCTGGGCGACGAAGAGCTCCGGCCTGTCGAGCAGCACCCGGATCGACCGGTAGCCGAGGTTGGGATTCCGTTCCCGGAACGGGTTCTCGGGGCCGACGAACTTGTCGCCGCCGATGTCGAGGGTCCTGATCGTGACGGGCTTCCCGCCCATCGCCTCCACGATGCCTCGGTAGGCGTCGTACTGCTCGTCCTCGCTGAGAAAGGAGCCGGAGGCCATGAACACGGCCTCCGTCCGGACGAGTCCGATCCCCTGGGCGCCGAGCCGCGCTGCCTCGCGCGCGTCCTCGATCGAACCGACGTTCGCGAGGAGCCCGATCTGCGTTCCGTCCACAGTCACTGCCGGGAGTTCGAGAAGCTCGCCCAGACTCTCCCTCTCCCGAACTTCGTCCTGCTTCTGCCGGTCGAGTCGTTCGAGAGTCCCGGGTGCGGGGCGCAGGACCGCGGTCCCTTTCTCGCCGTCGACGGCGAGAACGTCGCCCGTGTTGACCAGATCGACGATCCCCGTCGCACCGACGATGGCGGGGACGCCGAGCGAACGCGCGAGGATCGCGGCGTGCGATTCCTTCCCGCCGTGCTCGGTCACGAACCCGAGGATCCTCCCGCGGTCCATCGTCACCGCGTCCGAGGCGCGGAGCTCGCTCGCGACGATGATCATCGGTTGCACGAGAGGACAGTGCGCCCACACTCCCAGCATCCGTTCGATGACGCGCTTGCCTATGTCGCTGATGTCGAAGGAGCGGTCCTTGAGGTAAGCGTCGTCCGAGGAGGCAAGGACGCCGACCAGCCGCTTCATCTCCTGCGCGACCGCGGCCTCGCCGTTCACGAGGTCGGTCCGGATGCGGTCCTCTACGGCGTCGAGGACCCCCCGGTCCTCCAGGATCATCGAGTGGACCAGGAAGACGTCGGCGTGCTCGTCGCCGAGCTGCTCCGAGATCCTCTCGGCGTCTCGGGTGAGTTCCTGCTTCACCAGATCGACGGCGTCCCGGAACCTCGCGATCTCGCCCTCGACCTCGGCAGATCCGATCGTCCGGGTCTCGACCTCGTTCAGGATATCGCCGAAGACGAACGCCGGTCCGGAAGCGATCCCGGGAGACGCCGGGATGCCGCAGACGGTGATCTCCGATCCGTGCTTCGCTGGGATGCAGTCCTGGTGTTCCGAATCCAAAGCCGGTGACTCCCTGGGTGAGCGTCCGGAACGCGGCTGGAGTGGGGCCCCGTGTGCCCGGCGCGTCAGCGGTTGAGCTTCTTCACGGCCTGACTCGCCGCGATGAGGACGGGATCCCACACGGGCGAGACCGGAGGCGCGTAGGCCATGTCGATCTGCGCGAGCTCGGCGACCGTCATCCGCGCGAAGAGAGCCGTGGCCAGGGTGTCGATCCGCTTCCCGGCCCCCTCCCTTCCGATGATCTGACCGCCGAGGAGGTTCCCGGTGTTCTTCTCGAAGACGAGCTTGACGACGACGTCGCCGACACCTGGGTATCCGTGCGACTTCGTCCTCGCCTTGATCTTGACCGCGTCTGCCGCTCTCCCCTCCCGCTCCGCGCCGCCGAGGGTGAGACCGGTCTGCGCCGCCTCGAGGCCGAAGATCTTCGCCACGTTCGTCCCGGCTATGCCGCCGAACTGCGCGCTCCCGCCGACCGCGTTCTCTCCCGCGATCTTCCCCTGCTTGTTCGCAGTCGTACCGAGCGGGATCCACGCGGGCTTCCTCGTGACGACGTGCATCGCCTCGCAGCAGTCCCCCGCCGCGAGGATCGCGGGCTCGTTCGTGACCTGGCGGGCGTCCACGCCGATGGCGCCTGTCGCGCCGAGCGCAACGCCTGCCGCCGCCGCGAGCTCGGTGACGGGGCGGACGCCGACGGACAGGAGCACCATGTCCGTCGCCACCCGCTGGCCGGCCGCGACGGTGTAGCCTACGGCGCCGCTCTCTCCGGGCTCGAACGACTCGACCTTCCGCTCCTTCCGGACGATGACGCCCTCGTCGAGCAGCTCGCGCTCGACGGTGTCCACCATGTCCGCGTCGAAGTTCGGCAGCACCTGCGGAAGGAGCTCGACGACCGTGACCTCGATCCCGCGGGCCCTGAGCGCCTCGGCCATCTCGAGGCCGACGTAGCCCGCGCCGACGATGGTGGCGCGCTCGACTGCTCGCGTCTCGAGGAAGCGTTTGATCGCCTCGCCCTCGGCGAGCCTCTTCAGCACGAAGACGCCGGGGAGATCGACTCCCGGAAGCGGCGGCTTGACCGGACGCGCGCCCGCGCCGATGACGAGCGCGTCGAAGTCGAGCGTCTCCTGTCCCCCGCGGTCGAGGTCCTCGTAGGTGATCGTCTTCCCGCGCGCGTCGAGCGCCACGGCTTCAGCGCCGAGCCTCACATCGATCCTCCGTTCGCGGCGGAAGAAGTCGGCGTCGTAGCGAACGAGCGTGTCTCGATCGGGGATGACGTCGGCGATGAAGTACGGAATCGAGCAGGACGCGTAGGAGACGTCGTGCCCTTTCTCGAGAACAACGATCTCGACGTCCGGGCGGAGTCTGCGGGCGCGGCTCGCGGCGCTCATGCCCGCCGCCACGCCGCCGACGACGACCAGTCGTCCTCCCTCTCTCATGACCGGGGGCATGTTCTTCCTCCAGGAGCCTGCGATGAACCGGGGCGTCTCTCGAGCGGATGCGCATCCATGGTGGCACATCGAACTGCCGGCTGACAAGCGAATCACCGCGGCGGAGAGGTCGTGACCCGGCCTGCCACGAAAGACCCGGGGGCGGCTTGGAGGCCACCCCCGGTAGGGGCCTGCGCTGTTGCCTGTGTCACTCCTGATGAGGCGCCGGCCTGGTAACGTCACTCGTTTGGATGCGGAGGGATTCGCCGGGGTGCAGGCAGAAGGAACGGAGGCGCCGTGGCGGCACCCCCGCTCAAAAGCGGCCGGACGACCCGAGTCTCGGCCGTCGACCGGTCAGTCTGGTCCTCTTCGATCTTACTCCTCGTCCTGGTCCTCGCCCTTGACATTCTGCTCGATGAACTCCCGGAGGCGCACGTGCACGACTTCGGGAAGCTCCTCGCCGCCCGCCTGCTGATGGAGCACGATGGTCTGCTCCACTGTGTGTAGCATCGCCCGCGCGCTGCAGCAGTACGTGAGGTGCTTCTCGAACTGCATCCTGATCTTGTCTTCGAGCTCGTCGTCAAGATACTCCGAGATGGTCATGAGAAACGCTTCGCAACCGACGAGTTCGTCCTTCTCTGACACGGTTCGCTCTCCTGTGCCGCGCCCTGAGCGCGAGCGGGACGTGGTCTTGGGGCGCTACGCCGGCAACCCGGCCTGTCGCCTACCCCTCTACTCCTCTGATGCAGGTTCCGCAGCTTCGTAGCGGCCGCCGAGGTGCTTCGAGAGGAACTTCTCGGCCGTCTCGTAGAAGCCGAGGCGGTTCTCGGGCTTCATGAACCCGTGGCCCTCATCCTCGTACACGACGTACTCGACCTCCAGACCCTTCGCTTTCATCGCTTCGACGATCTGATCCGACTCGGCCTGGACGACACGCACGTCGTTCGCGCCCTGGGCGATGAGCATCGGGATCTCGATCTCGTCGATCTTGAAGAGAGGCGACCGCGCCCTGAGGAGCTCCGGTTCGGTCTCGGGGTTACCGATCCGCTCGTACATCAGGGCGAGCATCGTGCTCCAGTAGGGCGGCACCGTTTCGATGAACGTGAGGAGGTTGCTCGGCCCGAACAGGTCGACGGCGCACACGAAAAGGTCAGGGGTGAACGTCGCCCCGACCAGGGCGGCGTACCCGCCGTACGACGCGCCGTAGATCGCGACTCTCTCCGGATCGGCGATCCCCTCGGCGACGGCCCACTCGACCGCGTCGACGAGATCCTGATGCATCTTCCCGCCCCACTCCTTGTCGCCGGCGTTCAGGAAGTCCTTGCCGTAGCCGATCGAGCCGCGGAAGTTGACCTGCATGCAGACGTAGCCGCGGTTCGAG
>JALGVN010000245.1 GCA_025774645.1 bacterium | reverse complement strand
ACGCGCCTCCACCAGTCGAGATGTGCGTCACGCGGTCGGCGACGCCCGCCTTCGCAACCGCGGCCGCCGAGTCGCCTCCCCCGATGATGCTGACCGCCCCCGCGTCGGTTCTCTCCGCCACGGCGGTGGCCACGGCGTTCGTTCCCGCCGCGAACGCGTCGATCTCGAAGACGCCCATGGGACCGTTCCACGCGATCGTCCGAGCGGAGGCGATCTTGTCGGCGAATGCCGCGACCGTCTTCGGGCCGATGTCGACGCCCTTCCACCCGGGTTCGATCCCGTCGGCGTCGACGATTCGGTGCGTCGCTCCCTCGGACACGTCGTCCGCGACGACGACGTCCTCGGGCAGGACGATCGAGGTCCCGCTGTCGCGGGCCGCGTCGAGGATCCGCCTCGCCGTCTCGATCCTGTCTTCCTCGAGAAGGGAGTCGCCCACCTCCCTCCCCTCGGCCTTCAGGAACGTGAAGGCCATGCCGCCGCCGATCAGGAACGTGTCGACGAACGGCAGGAGGTTCTCGATGACGCCGATCTTGTCCGACACCTTGGCCCCGCCGAGGATCGTGACGTACGGTCGCTCCGGAGACTCGGTCGCCTTCGTGAGATTCCTGATCTCGCTCTCCACGAGGTGGCCCATCGCCCTCGTCTCGAAGTACTCGGTGACTCCGACGGTCGACGCGTGCGCGCGGTGCGCGGTGCCGAACGCGTCGTCCACGTAGACGTCGCCCAGGCGCGCAAGGCCAGCGGCGAACTCCGGATCGTTCTTGGTCTCACCCTCGTGGAACCTGAGGTTCTCGAGGAGGAGGATGTCGCCGTCCTTCATCCTCGCGACGAGGTCCTCGGTGGCTTCACCGACACAGTCCGGCGCGGTCGTGACGCTCGAACTCATGAGCTCGGCGAGTCTCGCCGCGGCCGGGCGCATCCGCATCTCCTCGATGATCTTGCCTTTCGGACGCCCGAGGTGCGACATGAGGACGGCTCTGCCTCCGCGGTCGACGATGTCGCGCACCGTCGGGAGCGCCATTCGAATCCTCGTGTCGTCCGTGATTTCCAGCTTGTCGTTCAGGGGGACATTGAAGTCGACCCTCGTGAGTACCCGGGTGCCCGTCACGGGCACGTCCCTCAGATGGAGCTTGGACTTCATCGATGCGCCTCTCTACTTCGCGGCCACGAGCTTCATCATGTCGACCATGCGGGCGGCGTAGCCGGCCTCGTTGTCGTACCACCCGAACACCTTGATGAGGTCGCCGCCGAGGACCGCCGTGAGCAGGCTGTCGAAGATGCACGAGTGGCGGTCGCCGATGATGTCGACCGAGACGAGCGGCTCGTCGGTGTAACGGAGGTAGCCCTTCAGCGGCCCGGCCTGCGACGCCTTCAGGAACGCCGCGTTAATCTCGTCGACGGTCGTCTTCTTCTCGAGCTGGACGGCGAAGTCGACGAGCGACCCGTCCGGTGTCGGCACGCGCATGGCCATGCCGTCGAGCTTGCCCTTGAGCTCGGGCATGACGATGGTGATCGCCTTGGCCGCTCCTGTCGTCGTCGGGATGATCGAGACCGCCGCCGCCCTCGCCCGTCTCAGGTCCTTGTGCGGGAAGTCGAGGATCCGCTGGTCGCTCGTGTATCCGTGGATCGTCGTCATGAGTCCCCTGACGATCCCGAAGTTGTCGTGCAGGATCTTGACCATCGGCGCGGCGCAGTTCGTCGTGCAGGAGGCGGTCGAGATGATGTGGTGGTTCGCGTGGTCGTAGTCCCCGTCGTTCACTCCCATCACGATCGAGATGTCGGGGTCCTTGCCTGGAGCGGAGATCATGACCTTCCTGGCTCCGGCCGAGAGGTGCTTCGAGGCGTCATCCCGGGCGCGGAACTTCCCCGTCGCCTCGATGACCACGTCGACGCCGAGCTCCTTCCACGGAAGCCGGGCCGGGTCCTTCTCGGAGGAGATCCTGAACTTGTCGCCGTTCACGACGATGGCGTCGCCGTCGGCGTGGACCTCGCCGTCGAACACGCCGTGCACCGAGTCGTACTTGAACAGGTGGGCGAGCGTCTTCGCGTCCGTGAGGTCGTTCACCGCGACGAGGTCGAAGTCCTTGTTGCCCGTGATCGTCCTGAGGACGAGCCGTCCGATCCTGCCGAATCCGTTGATCGCGAACTTGAGAGCCATGTTCCCTCCCGGCGTCTGCCAGACGGACCGTCGTGCCCGTTGCGGGCCCGACGCTGCTCCTGGTTTCATCTGTCGACTGAGTTCCGGTGTCTGTCGGGGCACATCTCGAGCCGTATTCGCGCTGCGAGTCCCGCGGACAGTCCAGGACGCTCCCGTCGAGAGCGTCCGCTACCCGAAGAACGTCCTCGCTACCTCGTAGAGCTCGTTGTCGACCCGCTTGATCGCCTCGGTCGCGTGCGCCATCTCTACGGGGATGACCCTGTCGCCGTGGATGCTCGCCATCTTCCCGAAGTCGCGGCTCTGGATCAGGTCGGCCGCAACGACGCCGAACCTCGTCCCGAGTACTCGGTCGAAGGCGGTCGGTGTGCCGCCGCGCTGGATGTACCCGAGCACGCTCACGCGGGTCTCGTAGCCGGTGTCGGCCTCGATAGCATCCGCGAGCTTGTTGCCGATGCCCCCGAGCCTCACGTGGCCGAACGCGTCGGTCCCGGAGTGCGAGACGACGACGCTCGCGTCGTCATCCTCTTGCATGGTCTCCGTCGTCGGGAACTCGGCGCCCTCGGCGACGACCACGATGCTGAAGTTCTTGCCGCGGGCGTGGCGCTTGCGGATCGTGTCGCACACCTCCTCGAGCGTGACCGGAATCTCCGGGATGAGAATGAGATCGGCTCCGCCCGCGATTCCCGCCTTGACCGCGATCCAGCCGGTGTGCCTTCCCATGACCTCGACGACTACTACGCGGTTGTGCGACTCAGCCGTCGTGTGGAGCCGGTCGATCGCTTCGGTGGCGATCGAGAGGGCCGTGTCGAAGCCGAAGGTGAAATCGGTGCCGCTGATGTCGTTGTCGATCGTTTTCGGGATGCCAACGATCGGCAGGTCGTGTTCCTGGAAGAGCCGGTAGCCGACGCCGAGCGTGTCCTCGCCGCCAACGGCCACGAGCCCATCCAGTGCCGACTCCTTGAACTGCCTCTCGATGGCCTCGGGACCTCCCTCCGTCCGGAAGGGGTTCGTCCGGGACGTGCCCAGGATCGTGCCGCCTCGCGGCAGAATGCCGGAGACCTCGTCGATCCCGAGAGGCATGCTGTTGCCCTCCATCACTCCCGCCCACCCGTAGCGAAAGCCCAGCACCTGCCCGCCGTACTTCCCGATGGTGCGGCGGACGATCGCCCTGATAACCGCGTTCAGTCCTGGGCAGTCGCCTCCGCCGGTGAGTATTCCGACCGTCATTGGGACCTCGTTTCCTGTTCTTCGTAGGTTTCGCGAGCCAATCCAGACTCGAGATGGTAGTGCCCTGCCGCGACCGGTGTCAACCGCTTTCGGGCGCTGTCGGCCGCCTGGAGGGCGTCGCCGGCTCAGCTCGGCGCGCGGGCCGCAACGGCCAGACAGACGACCAATGCGGCCCCTGCGTCCTCGAGCGCGGACGCGGCGGACGCGAGAGTCGCGCC
>JALGVN010000244.1 GCA_025774645.1 bacterium | reverse complement strand
GGCGGGAGGTTCGTGTAGATGCAGTACGAGTCGATCTTGACGTTCGGGATCCGGTACGGCCCCGTCGCCGAGAGCCCGACCGCGTTCACGACGTTCGCGCCGGACTCGACGTAAGCACCCGCGTCCCAGTAGAGCGCGTGCTCGATCGCGGTGATCGTCCCGTCGCTCGTAGCACCTATCTTGAGATTCGCGACGAGCCCCTGCCGCTGGTAGGTGTTGTAGAACTCCTGCTCGCGCGTCCAGCGGAGCTTGACGGGGTGCCCCCTGACCGCGGTGGCGAGCGCGGCGCCGATGATCTCCATCGTGACGCCGGCCTTCCCGCCGAACCCGCCGCCCACGTACGGCGTGATCACGCGGATGTCCTTGTGCGTAAGCCCGAGCGGCGCCAGCGACTCCGCGAAGAGGTGCCGCTCGATATGCGGCGACTGGGACGCCGACCAGAGCGTGAGCCTGCCGGAGTGGTCCTGGAGACCTACGATCACGTGCGGCTCGATCGCGCAGTGGGCGTAGCGCGGGACGCGGTAGGTGTCCTCGAGGACGACGTCGGCCTCGGCGAACCCGGCCTCGATGTCGCCCTTCCGGGTCTTCCGGCAGTGCGCGATGTTCGTGTCGGCCTCGGGGAAGAACCACGGGACGCGTTCGCACTCGCACATGTCGGGATGAAGGAGACACGCCGCGCCTTCGATCGCTTCCATCGGATCGAAGATCGGGGGAAGCTCCTCGTACTCGACCTTGACGAGCTTCGCCGCGCGCTTCGCGACCTTGGGATCGCGCGCGACGACGGCCGCGACCTGCTCCCCCACGAACCGCACGCGGTCCTGCGCGAAGATGTACCGGTCCTTCATGTAGAGGCCGAACCGGTACGGGAAGTCCTTCCCCGTCACGACCCGGACGACGCCGTGGACCTCCTCTGCCTCAGACGTGTCGATCGAGACGATCCGCGCGTGCGCGTGCGGGCTCTCGACGATCTCCGCGTGGAGGAGGTCGGGCCCGAAGTCGATGTCGTCGACGAAGATCGCGGCGCCCGTGATCTTCTCGAGGCCGTCGATGCGCGTCGAGTCTGTGCCGACGTACTTGAGGTCAGGCATGTGGTGTCCAGTCCGAGTGATCGTCGTGCGGACGAGCGAGAGTAGTCTCCTCTACGACTCGAATTTCCAGTTGTTCAACAGCAGCTGCCCGTCGACGGGATGGAACACGAACACATTCTTCTTGTACCGTATGGCGTACTTGTACTCCTTGTCGCGCTCGGTGAAGTAGATCCAGACTCGACCGGTCCACTCGTCACCGACATCCGCCCCAAATCTCGCATCGAGTTCCTCATCAGGCTGGCCGAAGATCTCGAACACATCGGCGGAGTCCATCCCGACGTGCAACTGCGACACATTCTCATCCACGAAGCTCTCGTGCCCGGGGCACGAGTAGGTGTACGTAGTAGCGCAGCCGGAGAGAATGCACGCAAGGGAGACGACGGCCGCAAGCACGAAGGGCTTCCTCTGGTCAGAGATAAGATCGCGGCGCAACGACATGTCAGCGCTCCTCTCTTCCTACGACGAGTTCGGTCTTCCTCGCGTCCAGCATCATGCGGTACGGCTCGAAGTCGACCGCGATCTGCTCGAGGCACTTGCGCGGGATTTCCACGTCGATCTTCCTCGTCGGGTTCTTCAGATCGACGATCCGGAAATGCAGCTGCTCCGAGTCCGGGGCTCCGAAGACCTCGGGGAGATACTGGAAGACGCCGTGGTGAACGATGTCGTCCTTATAGTCTGACCACGTCTCGACGGGCACCGGCATCGTCCCCACGATCCGGAAAACCTCCTGCACGGGTCGGTCGTCTTCGAGCAGTTTGAAGTCCTGGAGGTCACCCTTGAACTCGTACGCATGGTAGCCGAAGGAGACGGAGACAGGCCCGCTGCTGGCGGTGGCAACTCCGGCCACGGCACCGAGGAGATTGAGGAAGCTGCTGGTACCGGTCTCACCAAACTCCGGAGTCACGGCGATGCCGACCAGTGGAGCGAAATCGCCGACGTACTCGCGCCACTCCCTGAGATCGTCGCCGAGCGGATCGTACAGCTCATCCTCATCCGTGCCGACTTCGGTCTCGTGATCCTGCTGTTCCTCGGCAAGCACTCCTTGGATGTACGTCTTAAGGAAGTGCCGTCGCGGTGGCGTGACGATATTCACCTCGAAGCCCGGGACGCCATCCACCACGTAGTTTCCCTCTATGTGACTCCTCTTCCCCGCCCACTCGAGACCCTTCGCTGGATACGAGCGCGGAGGAACCAGGGGTAGTCGTGTGGCTGGAGGAGCATCGCTCCGCGCCAGCTCCGCTCTCCCAATCTCAAGGACCGCAATGGCCAGACTGACTGGCAGACTCCCGGAGACTCCTGCCCCCCCGAGCAAGGGATCTCGGAAGATGTTGATGCCGATGACCTCCGAATCCGTGTTGATGAGAGGTCCCCCGGAGTTGCTTGGGCTGATGTCGACATCCGAGATAATCGCCCGGTCCTCTACCTTGCTTACGGTCCCCGAGGTGAGAATCCTCGTTTGATTGAGTGGACTGCCTATGGCAATGACCTTCTCACCTTCGAAGACGAGGTTACGTACCCCTCTGGTAGCCATAGCCAAGACTGGTCGCCCGCTCACGACCCGAGGCGACACAGCCAGAACGGCGACGTCGAGCAGCTTGGATTCAGCCACCACCTCCGCCCACACTCGGGTGGTGTCATCGAGTTGAACGGAGATCTGGCTCGAGGACGCGATCACGTGGGAATTCGTCAGCAGAAGACCTGAATCGTCGACAAGGAACGCGGTGCCGTGGCCTCGGTCAGCGAAGACCGTGAACACGCCATCTCTGAGTGCGCGGAAGATCGCAGTTTCTTCCGCAACTTCGGGCTCGGCAACGGCGATCGAGACGATTGAGACCAACAAACCAACCAGCAGAGCGAGCTGGAGTGACGATCGAGCGTTCATCATCTCACCTCCTGTCCGGATGCTGAGTCCTCAGCATCATCCATGGCTGGTCGTCGGGGCGGCCAGCCGAGCGATATGTGCTCACCCAGGACCACTCTACTGCTGCTTCCCCGCGATCCGCGGGTAGACGACCCCTGCGATGATCGCGCCCACGATCGGCGCCAGCCAGAAGAGCCAGAGCTGCTGGATCGCCCAGCCGCCGACGAAGATGGCGGGGCCCGTGCTCCGCGCGGGGTTCACCGACGTGTTCGTGATCGGGATCGAGATGAGGTGGATCAGCGTCAGGCAGAGCCCGATCGCGATCGGCGCGAACCCGGCGGGCGCCCGCTTGTCGGTCGCACCCAGGATGATCATGAGGAACATGAACGTGAGCACGATCTCCGCGACGAGCCCCGCCACGAGCGAGTACCCGCCGGGCGAGTGCGCGCCGTAGCCGTTCGCGGCGAGCCCGTTGACGGCGATGTCGTACGTCGGCGACCCGCTCGCGATCATGTAGAGGAGCCCCGCGGCGACGATGCCGCCCAGGACCTGCGCAGCGATGTACGGCAGGAGGTCCTTCGCGGGGAACCGTCCGCCCGCCCAGAGGCCGAGCGAGACGGCGGGGTTCAGGTGGCAGCCGGAGACGTGCCCGATCGCGTAGGCCA
>JALGVN010000243.1 GCA_025774645.1 bacterium | reverse complement strand
AGCAGGTCCCGCAGGCGAGCATCGCGTTGACGTCGGTCGGCCGCCTCCCGAGAAGCTGCTGGAGCACGACGACCGCGTCCGCGTATCGCGAGGACTCCATGTAGGTCGACGCCAGATCCCACAGCGTCCCGACCTCGTCAGGCGCTGCCTTGAGCTTCCTCCTGAAGTCGAGGAGCTCGGTCCGCATCACGGTCTTCTTGGCCATGGCTCCGCTCGAGTGCCCCCAAGCCCTCCCGGGCCTACACCTTGCCGCGCGCCGAGAGGACCTCCTTGATCTTGTCCTTGAGCTCCGTGAGATCCGCGGACTTCACCACGTACGCGTCCGCCATCCACGACGCGAAGTCCTGCTTGTACGTCGAGTACGCTGAGTTGAGGATGACCGGCAGGTCCCTTCGCTTCTCCATGATCGTCCTCAGGCAGTCGATCCCGTCCATCCCGTCCAGCCGGATGTCGAGCACCACCAGATCCGGCGGGTCCTCCGCGATCTGCTCGAGGGCCTCCTCCGCGCTCTCCGCACTCGCCACCTCGTAGCCCTCGCGCTTGAGCTCCGTCTCGTAGAGCTTCCTCACGTTCTTCTCGTCGTCCACCACCAGGAGCTTCGTCATGATGCGCCTCCGGTTCCCTCGCTCGTGTCCTGTGAAGTCCCCGCCCCGGCTGCGCCGAAGCGCTTCTCGTGCTCGACCTCGCCCGAGGTCCGCACGATCGGAATCGAAACCTCGAACGTCGTCCCCACGCCGATCTCGCTCATCACCTCGATCTCGCCGCCGTGGTTCTCGATGATCCTCCTCGTCACGGCGAGGCCGAGTCCCGAGCCCGCCTTCCGTGTCGTGAAGAACGGCATGAACAGCTTCTCCATCACGTCGCTCGCGATGCCTGGACCCGTGTCGTCGACGCGGACGATGATGTTCTGTCCGCGCTGAGTCGTCGAGATGCGGAGCTCGCCTCCGTCCGGCATCGACTGGATGGCGTTCGTCATGATGTTCAGAAACGCCTGCTTGAGCTGATTGCCGTCCCCCATCGTCACGGGGAGTCCGTCCGAGAGGTCACCCGTGAGCCTGATGCGCGACGAGAGGATGCCGTGCGACAGGAGCTTCCTCACGTCCTTGACGATCCCGTTTACCTCGACCGGTCTGAGGTTCGGCTGCAGGTGCCGCTCGAGCGTGAGCTGCTCGCGGAGGATCTGCTCGAGCCTCGTCACCTCTTCGAGGATGATGCCGGTGTACTCCCGGCGAGGGTCGTCCGCCTCGAGCGCCTCGTGGAGCTGCCGCGCGAATCCGCCCACCGCGATGAGCGGGTTCCGGATCTCGTGCGCGACGTTCGCTGCCATCTGACCGATGCCGGTGAGCTGCTCGACCTGCTGAAGCTGCTTCTGGAGCTTGACCCGGTCCGTCACGTCTTTGATGTACTGGATCGCCTGGATCGTCTCGCCCTGATCGTCCAGGACCGGAAATGTGTAGACGTCGACTCCCCTGCGATGGTAGCCGGACGTGGTCTCGAGCCGCGTGATCAGGGTCGGCTTGCCGGTGGCGAAGGTGTTGTGCGCGGGACACGTCTCGCAGGCGTGGTCGCCGCGGCAGTACACCTCGTAGCACTCCCGGCCGACCACCTCCTGAGGCTTCTTCCCCAGGAACGCGGCCTCGGCCTTGTTCACGGCGACGATCTTGAAGTCGCGGTCGACGATGATGAGACCGTCGGTGATGCCGTCGAAGATGGCCTGGAGCTGGCGCTTGCTGCGGTAGATCTCGCTCTCTTCGCGGCGCACGCGTTTGAGCCGCGCGGCGCACACGAACGTCGCCACGACGGCGCCGGCCGCGGCACCGACCACGAGCCAGAGGA
Organism: bacterium; assembly: GCA_025774645.1. Classification (GTDB taxonomy): domain Bacteria; phylum Joyebacterota; class Joyebacteria; order Joyebacterales; family Joyebacteraceae; genus JALGVN01. The sequence goes on along the minus strand of JALGVN010000243.1, from coordinate 1,805 downwards.
GCGGGCCCAGCGTTCCGACCGGGCCTTCGGCGATCATCCGGCGAATCCCCCCGTTAGCGACGCACGTCTCCGGCCCGTCCGGCGGCACCGACCGCGTCGGACCCCGTCCGGACGCGGTCATACTATGGAGAAGACCGCCGGGTGTCAAGGTCAATTGCCCAAGAGCACGGCACTTCCGGCCGCCCGCGACCCGAAAGACCCTTGACAGCCGCAGCGCCGAGCGCCTAGATTCCGGTCATCCGAAACAGACACGACTCCCCCGCCGAACACGCTCCCCGGAAGCGCGCTCGGGGACCCGGCTCGCAGGCTCCGGCCGCGACCGCCACCCAAGGAGACACGAATGAACTGGAACTACGCCATCCCCTACATCAACATCACGGTCCTCCAGGTCGTGACCGCGGCGGCCGTGCTTGTCGTCGGCCTCTTCGCCGTCAGGATCACAGTAGGCGTCTTCAAGCGGCAGATGCGGCGCACGAAGCTGCACGACGTCCTGGTCGAGTTCCTGGCCAGGTTCCTCTCGATCCTCCTCTACATCCTCGTCCTCCTCCTGACCCTCGTTTCGCTCGGCGTGACGGTCGGGGCGCTCCTCGTGAGCATCTCGGCAGTGATCGGCCTCGTCCTCGGCTTCGGCATGCAGGACACGATCAACAACATCGCGTCAGGGACGTGGATCGCAGCACTCAGGCCTATCGACATCGGCGAGGTCGTGGAGATCAACGGGAAGACCGGGAAGGTGAGGGCCGTCGGCATCATGGCGACCGAACTCCTGACAGCGGACAACGTCCTCATCACGATCCCGAACGGCGAGGTCTGGGGGACCTCGATCGTGAACTACTCGAGGGAACCGATCAGGCGGGTCGACGTCGACGTCGGCATCGCCTACGGCGAGGACATCGGGAAGGCGATCCAGGTGGCGACCGACCTCATGAAGAAGGACGAGCGCGTCCTCGGGGACCCGGAGCCCTCCGTCTTCGTGAAGGAGCTCGCCGACTCGTCGATCAACCTCTCACTCAGGCCATGGTCCGCGTCGGACGACTACTGGGCCGTGAAGAGCGACATGACGAAGGGCATCTACGAGGCGCTCGGAGCCTCAGGCATCGAGATCCCGTTCCCGCAGGTCGACGTGCACATGAAGGGTCAGTAGGGCGCCGCTCCGGCGGGGGTCGGGCGCCGCGAAGGGTCGCGTCGCCGACGCCTCCCCGGACGACCTCGAAAGGAAACGAGGATGATCAAGGAGTTCAAGGAGTTCGTCATGCGCGGCAACGTCATGGACATGGCGGTCGGCATCGTCATCGGCGCCGCGTTCGGGACGATCGTGAAGTCGCTCGTCGCCGACGTCATCATGCCACCGATCGGCCTGCTCCTCGGCAACATCGACTTCTCGAACATCTTCGTCACGCTCACGGAGGGCACGCCGGCGGGGCCGTACGAGACGCTCGCGATGGCACAGGAGGCGGGTGCCGTCACGATGAACTGGGGCGTCTTCCTGATGACGGTCATCTCGTTCCTCATCGTCGCCTTCGCCATCTTCATGATGATCAAGCAGGTCAACAGGCTCAAGCGCGAAGAGGAAGAGCCTCCGGCCGAGCCGACGACGAAGGAGTGCCCGTTCTGCCTGAACGAGATCCCGATCAAGGCCACGCGCTGCGGGTTCTGCACGTCGCAGCTCGAGGCGGCGGGAGCGTAGAGACCGACAGCTTCACGGGAGGAGCGGGCGCGATCCCGCTCCTCCCCCGCAGACCGCCCACGACGTAGGTGTTTCCGCAGGAGACGGGCCCGACCGGTGACCCGACCGATGCCCCGAC
>JALGVN010000242.1 GCA_025774645.1 bacterium | reverse complement strand
CCCGCACGTACCGGTACTCCGCCGACTCGACCTCGACGTCTTGGTGGAGCCCCTCCAGCATCCGCCTGGAGGCGAGGAGGTAGATCGGGAGCTGGAGGCGTCGTCCCTTGTCGAAGACGATCTCCTTCTTTCCGGGCCTGGCCGGCGCCTTCCCGGTCTTGTAGTCGAGCACACGTGCTCTCCGTCCGTAGGGGGAGACGTCGACCCGATCGATCTTCCCACTGAAAAGGAGCGACGCGCCTCCCGCCTCGAACGGAACGCCTTCCTCCGTCGAGAGGTCGGGGTCATCCTGCTGACGGAGTCCGCCTCCGAAGCGCGCCTCGAAGTAGGCCGGGATGAACTCGTCGCCCTCCTCGAGCTCCCGCCCGAGCCAGAGGCCGAGATCCGAGCGCAGCGTCCGGACGGTGAGATCGATGGCCCCGCGGTACGCGGCGATCGGCCACCGCCCGGAGTGCGCGACCTTCTCCGCGATCTCGAAGAGCGCGGCGCGGTCCTCTTGCCCGAGGGGCAGTCTGCCCTCCGCCTTGGCCGCGCGCATGAACCGCTCGAGGACCGCGTGGTAGAGGCTGCCGCGGTCCTTCGGCGAGAGCTCGAGCGCCTCCTCGGGCTCCTCGATGGGCTCGATCCCGAGGACCCGGTGCATGAAGAACCGGAACGGGCAGAGCGCGTACTCTTCGAGTGTCGTCGCCGAGATCGGGCGCTCTCCGCGCCGTCCGCCGCCCTCGAACCCCGAGAGGTCGGCCACCGCCTGGCGTGCCTCAGCGGACTTCACCGCTCCGTCGTAGACCGTGAACGACGCGTTCGACCAGCGCGTTCTCTCCATGAGGAGCCGCCTCGGGAGCGCCTCGCCCTCGGAGACGAGGTAGGCGATCTCCGCCAGGTCGCCGCTCGAGAGGGCCGACAGGATCGAGCACCCGTCGAACTCGTGTCTCGTGAGAGCCTCGGCGCGGCGCGGGGGGAACCTGCGCGAGAGCGGGATGCGGTCGATGTGCTCGCTCGTCTCGAGCTTCTCGTAGTCGTAGAGCTCGCCGCTCAGGGCCTCGAGAGACCGGAGCAGGAACGTCGAAGCCAGACGGGGCCGCGCGTTCGCGGGGTCGAGCCTCGGATAGCTCAGGATCAGCACGTCCTCGGCGGACGACACGGCGAGCCTGAAGAGGAGGCGCTCCTCGTCGATGCGTTCCGAGCGGTCGGGAAGCGATGCGAGGGGATCGCGGCCGCGCTGCTCGTTCAGGCGCAGGCGCTCTCTGTCGAGGAGGACCGGGTCCTGTCTCGGGGCCATCGGGAAGAGCTTCTCGACGAGCCCCGGGACGACGACGACCCTGAACGGCAGTCCGCGGGCGGCCATGACGTTCAGGACCGTCGGGCCACCCGCGCCGAACTTCCGCTCGCGCGGCACGGAGCTTCCGAGCCGGTGCCGCAGGAGCTCCGAGAACCGGCCGAACGTGACATCGCCCGCCGGCGCCGCGAGCGACCGGAGTCCCCGGATCGCGTCGAGCACCGGGGCGCGGTCGGGGCCGTCCGTCGTGATCTCCTCGTAGAGGCCGGCGAGACGGTCAACGTGAGAGTCGACGGCATCGCGCGCGGGGATCTCGCCAAGCTCCCCGGCGATCCTCGCGATCGCGTTCCTGAGCGCCTCGACCGGCCCCGCGAGGTGACCGTGGCGGGCCGCGAAATCGCTCGCCGACTCGGCGTCCGCGATCCTCGCCGCGAGACGCTCGAGCTTCTCCGCCCACCGGTCTGCGCCGGAGGTGATCCCCGCCAGCAGCGACGCCTTGTTCCAGTCGCTCGCCGGCACGTCGGCGCCCGCGGGCCCGAGGACCGCTCGGTCGAGGTCCGCGAGGCTCAGAAACTCGATCACGTCCTCGCGTCCGAAGTCGGACTCGACGACCCGCGCGAGCGCGAGGAGAGTTCTGCCCGCGCGCGTGTGCGAGAGCGGGGGAGGAGCGTGAACGTAGGGAACGGCGTCGAGGAGCCCGAGCTCATCGGCGAACAGGTTCGAGTAGGTGTCCGCCGTCCGGGTGATGACGGCGACGTCCTGGAACCTGAGCGGCTCGCCGGCCGCCGGTCCCCCGGTGGCCGAGTCACCGCCGGTCCCGCCGCCCTCCAGGACCGCGCCGAGACGGCGAACGATCTCGCGCGCCTCCCGGGCTTCCCCGGGAGCGGAGACGACGATCGTCTTCGGCGGAAGGGGAATCTCCACTGCGTCGGCGGGAGCGCCGCCGATTGCGGGCTCCCGCTCGAAGCCCGCGCTCACGAACCAGTCGAGCGTCTTCTTCGCGTAGCGGAAGCTATCGAGTTCCAGATACGGGAAGAAGACCCGCGCCCCGCCGGCCTTGGCGTACGCAGCGACGAGCCGCTTCTGGAGGGCGTTCAGGTCGTAGAACCCGTAGAGGACGAGCGGCTGCCGCGGAGCGTCGCCGGTTTCGAGCGTCTCGGACGCCTTCCTCATGAGGTCGGTGTCGTCGAACCAGCCGCCGTCGCGAAGGTCGTCCTCGTAGGCCTGCCAGATCCGCGCGACCTCGGCGAGCTTGTTCCTGCGGCCGCCACGCTGGTACCCCGCCGCCGCGGCGGTCTTCCGGAACGACTCCGGGTCGTACGACGCTTCCTTGAGCGTTCTGATCGCGCGCAGGAGCGCCCGGGCGAGCCCGGGGCGCTCCGCGATCTTCGCGAAGTACCCGTCCCGCGCGATGCCCGCGTCGATGAGCCTCCTGAGGATCATCTCGTCCGCGAGGTCGGGGAGCGTCGTCCGTTCGCCGAGAGACGAGGGTCCCGCCGCCCAGAGGGCCAGGTCCTTGAGCGTCATGAACCGGATGCCAGCGTGCCCGCCCGCACGGCGGGCGAGCTCGCGCGAGAGGCGGAGTTTAAGGAGGTTCGTGGGGATTACGACCGGGCGTTCGGTGAGCGGATCCTCGGCCGCACATGCCTCGAGGTGCTCGAGGAGCGCGCTCTCGAGTCCGGAACGGAAGTCGCCCGTGAGGATGGTCTTCGCGCGCTCGGAGCGCGAGACCGGGTGCGTCATCGTTCGTGGCCCTCTAGCGATGACCGCGGGCGTTGTGCGAGCCCGCGGTCGAATCGGGCGCCGTCAGGGGCCGCCCGCGATCATGTCTCTTCCTCTCGATCCCGCGCGGCCCTTCAGCCTCCGTCGAGCATGACGCCTTCGCGGTCGATGAACCACTGGTCGGGTTTCGTGAGGTACGCGTGCATGTCCTCGATCAGGCTCAGGTGGTCCTGTTCCTCACGATAGAGCGCGTCGAAGAGCCGCTTCGCCTCGTCGCTCTCGCAGTCGTTCGAGTACTCGAAGTAGAGCGCCGAGATCTTCTTCTCGAGCTCGATCGCGCGCTCGTACGCCTCGCTCGGGTCGAGCTCACCCGTACCCTCCTCCGTCGCCGTCCCGTAGATCGTCTTGAGGTCTGCCTCGAGCGATTTCCGGGTCGGCGAGTTCGGCTCGACGACACTGCTGCTCGAAGGCCGCTCTGGCCAGCTTGTGGCTCACCTGCTTCTTGGCCTGTGTGTAGAAGCCGTTCCCGTCCTGCTCCGTCTTGAGGGCCAGCGCGACCTTCTCGAGGTCCGTGGATTGCCCCGCCATGCTGCCTCCCTTCGTCCGAAGTAGCCGATCGTCTGGCACGAGTGCGGAATGTCCGGTCCCACAATGATAGGCCAGCACCCGATTTCACGCAAGGGGAGAGGGGGTCGCCGCCCGCCGCATCCGCCTGAATCGCCGGCCCCGGGCCCGCATCCCAATTGAGGCGCGGCACTCGCGCGAACCCCGCTTGGCCGAAGGAGGCAACGATGAAGGTGAGAGTCGACGCGGACACGTGCATCGGTTGTGCGCTCTGCCCTGACTCCTGTCCTGCCGTCTTCGAGATGGACGACGACATCGCCGTGGCTCTCGTGGACGAGATCCCGGACGAGGAAGAGGACTGCGTCAGGGAGGCCGCCGAGGCCTGTCCGACGGAAGCGATCATCCTCGAGTAGAGGACGGTCGTGCAGGAATGCGAACGCCCCCGACGGGAGCCCCGCCGGGGGCGTTCTTCGTGCGTCCCGACCGTGCCGGTCAGGCCTTCTCTCGCTTCGGGCGTCCTTCCCGCCTCGTCCCGGGTCCGGCCGCGGCCTTTGCCTTCGCCGGGCGCCGCTTCGCGGCGGGGATCTTCACCTTCCACGTGATCTCGCCGCGCGATTCGAACGCGGGGCAGTGCTTCCGAACCGCGCAGGCGTCACAGTCGGGCTTACGCGCGTAGCAGGTCACCCTTCCGTGCCAGTTGAGCATGAGCGAGAAATCCGCCCAGTGTTTCCTCGGCACGATGCCGGCGAGGTCGAATTCGATCTTCGTCGGGTCGATCTCCGCGGTGAACCCGAGCCTTCTGGAGATTCGGCTGAAGTGCGTGTCGACCACGATCGCGGGCGTTTCGTAGATGGTCGCCAGGAGCACGCTCGCCGACTTCCGGCCGATGCCCCTGAGCGAGAGGAGTTCCTCCATCGTCCCCGGAACGCTTCCGCCGAACCGCGTGTCGATGTCTTCGGTCGCCTCGTGGATCGCGCGCGCCTTGTTCCGAAAGAAGCCGGTCGGGTGGATCATCTTCTCCAGCTTCGGGACGGGGATCCTCTTCCAGTCGGACGCCTTCCTGTACTTCACGAAGAGCGGCGCGGTGACCTCATTGACGCGCGCGTCGGTGCACTGCGCCGAGAGGATCGTCGCGACGAGGAGCTCGAGGGCGTTCCTGTAGTTCAGTGGGACGTGGGCGTCGGGGTAGGCCTTCGTGAGAGCGCGGAAGACGCGCAGCGCGCGCTTCCGGGCGTCGTCCGGGGTCTCGCCGATGGGGCTCGGCGCCGGCTTCTTCGCCGGCGCTCGCTTGTTCGTCGTGGTTCCCGCCATTCTGTCCTAGCGCTTGCCGGCCTCGCGGCCGAGCTGGAACGCCTTCAGGTTCACGTCGATCGTCTTCGGCGGGACGCGGGCCTCGATCGCCTTCGTCCACTCGTCCTCGGAGAACTCGAGGTAGTTCGAGAACGCGCCGAGCATGACGACGTTGACCGAACGGGCGTTCCCCGCCT
>JALGVN010000241.1 GCA_025774645.1 bacterium | reverse complement strand
GTGGGCGCCATCGAGTACGCCTCGGCGGAGACCGGTCCCGGGGGTGGCGACTACACGATTAGAAGCCTCTCCGCGGGAACCTACGACCTGATCGCGACGGCTCCGTCGTACCTCTCCGACTCGATCGACGCGGTCGAGGTCGAGACCGACACGACCGAGGTGACCGGCCAGGACCTTATGCTTCAGCTCGTGACCGGACTGATCAGAGGCCAGGTGACGCTCACCGGAGGCGCCCCCGCCGTCGACGTGACGGTCACGGCCTACGACGCGGATACCGGCGAGGTCGGAGGGACGGGCCCGTTCCTCGTTGAGGGAGGCACCGGCCCCTTCCAAATCGGAACCGTCCTCGACGGGGACTATCTCGTCGTGGCCGAGGGCAAGGGCTACGTGGAAGCCGAGGTCGACACGGTGGTCGCGGACGGCGAGGTGACCGACGTGGGGCTCATGGAGCTGCCTCCTGTCGTCGCCACGAAGTACGCGTTCACGGACTCGCTCGGGAACGCGATCCTGAGCTCCGCGACGACGATCAGCATCCCCGACGACGGTCTCTTCTACTTCGCCGAGGTGTGGGTCCAGCCGAGGGACGACGACGGTCGCGTCGCCTACTGGGACGAGATCGCTCAGGACAGTGTCCTCCTCTCGGCGACGAGGCTCGACCCGGCGTATCCGCCCAACGGCGCCGTGGTCTTCGCCGACGGCGATACGGTTCTTCTAGCGGACTCGATGGTCACCGCGGACATGTTCGACGACGGGCGGGCCGAGTTCCTGACGGCCGACGACGCGGTCGAGGTGCTGCGTGTTCTCGCGTCGCGCGACGTCCAGGCTTCGCGCGACGCGGTCGAGGGGATCGTCGAGATAGGGATCAAGGCGCCGGCCCCCGTCCGGCTCGAGTTCACGTCGGACATCGACACCCTCGAGGTCTTCGAAGACGTGGCGCGCATCATCGGTCAGCTCAAGGACGCCAGTGGCAACGATGCGAAGGTCCAGGGCGTGGGTGTCGACATGCAGGCGCACGGTGTCGGTGGGGCCTTCAGCGTGAGCTCGCCGGAGACGGACGCGAACGGGCGGTTCGGGGTCGACTTCGGCGGACTCGCCGCGGGCGTCGCATACGTGACGGGGCTCATCGAACCGACGTCACCCTATGCGAATCTCCCGGTCGACACGCTCGCGATCACGCTTCTGCCAGGCGATGCCTCAACCGTCATCCTCGCCGCGAACCCGGCCGCGCTCACGAGCGGAGGCGTCTCCGAGATCACGGCGAGGGTGCAGGACGACTGGGGGAACGGTGTTGCGCTGGGAGGGCTCTCGGTGTTCCTCGAGGCGGACCCCGTGGGGCTGGTCACGTCGCTCGACTCGCCGATCGTGACGAACGGGGAGGGCGTGGCGATCGGAACCCTCGAGGTCGGCTCGGCGTACGGCATGCTCGGAATCGCCGGTACCGCCGGGGCGCTCACTGTCGAGCAGATCTTCGTGCCGATCGACGCGACGATCATCGCGATTGACGAACAGGCGCCGGAGTCGGATCCCGACCACAACAGCGACCCCGGGGCAGATCTCACCGTCCTCAGGGCGGCGAACTCCGCGGACACGCTCGTCGTGACCCACGACTTCTACTCGACGTGGGCCGGCTTGCATCTGGCCGTCGCGTTCGAGACGCACGCCGACGCCGCCGGCGCCCCGAGCGATCCCTTCACGTTCCCGATTGGATACAGCCACCCGCACAAGCCGGACTACGCGTTCACATACAAGTACTCAGACCACGCCGGAGAGGAGTACGCGGATCTCAGGCGCTGGAACGGGAGCGGGTGGCAGTTCTACGACTTCGTCAACGAGGTCTGGCTGAACGACTGGGCCGAAGGCGTTCGCGCCGAGGGCTACGTCACCAAGACCGACGAACAGGTCTCGTTCCGCATTCCGTTCGCCCCGCTCGAGACGGCGGTGGGCGAGTCCGTGCGGATGCAGGGCTACATCATGCAGGAGACCTCCGAAGGCACGAAGTACAACGCCCTCGACTCGGTGCCGCACGACGCGACGCACGACATGCTGCCCGACGAGGGCGACTGGTGGGAGACCGCGACCGACTCGGTCTACCTCTCGAACTACGCTACGGCGCTCATGATCGAAGAGGGATTCCCGCCGGAGCTCTCGAACGGAGGGGCGAGCCCCTCTCCGGCGCTGCCGGGGGACTTCGTCACGTACACGGTGGACATCGATGACGGCGGCGGAGGAGTAGGCGACGTCTTTGTCGACCTCTCGGACATCGGAGGGGCGTCGCTCGTCAGGATGATGGACGACGGCGTCTTCCCCGACGGCACGGCGGGCGACCTCACGTATACTGCCGCCGACACACTCACGCGCGCGGCGTCCGATGGCGAGCACTCGCTCCCCGTGACCGCGCGGGACGCGGCCAACGTCTGGCCGGCGACGCTCGACATCGTCATCGACGTCGACAACCCCGCGACCGCGCTCAGGTCGTTCGAGGACGAGATCGGGGACGACCACGGCCCGAACCAACGTGATGACGGGGGCGTTCCCGTTCAGGGGCTCTACTATTCCTACCCGACGAACTTCGTCTTCCGCCCGGGCTCCTTCGACATCACGAAGGTTGACATCTTCACCGACGGCGACTGGGTCGTCTTCAGGACCTACCTCCAGGATCTCGTGAGCCATCAGGAGGCGGGCGCGGCCGACTGGGGCGCGCCTCAGCCGAGCGCCTCGACGTGCGACAACCCGAACAAGACTGACCTCAACCTTCAGAAGATCGACATCTACATCGACTCCACGGAGGGGAAGGGCTCGACCGCCGGGTTCCCAAACAGGTACGTCGACGTCGCCCCGGTCGATGCGTGGGACTACGGCATCTCCGTCGAGGGCTGGGGCAAGTGGTTCATCGTCTCGAACGACTCGCCCTCGATCGCGGCGTGGGATCTCTACAAGGGCGACTCGGACATCCGGATGTGTGACGACCACGTCGAGAACTACGTCGACGTGGCCGTCGATCGTGAGCTCCTCGGCTTCGAGGGCGACGAGATCGACCAGGACGAGATACGGAACGCGATCCTGAAGTGGGACATCATAGTCTGCGTGTCGTCGCACGACGGCGATTCGAACGATCAGAACCTGGGCGCGATCCGCTGGGTGAACGCGAACGTGGCCGAGTGGCAGTTCGGAGGTGGGAGGGACAGCGAAGTCGGCCGCGACCGAGACGCGAACATCATTGACGTCGTTGCCTCGCCGGGGCTCGGACACGAGCCGGGGCGCCCGCAATCCGAGATGCTCGACTACACGCTGCCCGAGGCCGAGGCGAGATTTCTGGACAGCAAGATCGCGTGTGTCGTCGAGGCGAGCTTCGCTGAGGACTTCTCGCCGCCCTTGATCGGCGGGTTCGAAGGCGAGCCGGGCCTCCAACACATCCCCTGGACGGCGCTCTCCGATGCGCCTGCCGTCTTCTGGACGACAATCGACGACTTCTCCGGCGTCGAGGTGGCCGAGTTCCACTGGAGCACGCTCGGCGACACGACGATACGGGTGACGGAGATGGTCCAGCTCGCCGACCCGTACTGGGCGGCCGATCTCTCGCGCGAACAGATCACTTCGGAGACGAACGTCACCGCGTTGCTCCAGACCGGACCCGCGAGAGTCATCGAGGGGAGCGTCTA
>JALGVN010000240.1 GCA_025774645.1 bacterium | reverse complement strand
GCCGTCGTCTCCCGCAAGGGCGACGTCGACGTGCGAATGCGAGGGCGCGCCGAGCGAGATCGGGGCCTCCTCGGCGGCAGTGAGGTCGGGCGACACGTGCGTCGAGCAGATGTCGTCCGGCAGCTCGCCGCCGGCCCGGCCATCGGTCCAGACCATGCGGGTGCCGCCGCCTGGCGAGTTCGCGAGTTCGCCGACACCGAGCCACGGCAGACTCACGCCGCCCGGATCGAGAAGCGTGCCGCCCGGAGTCACGCGGGCGAGCCTGGCACCGAGGTTGTCGGTCCAGCCCGCGACCCAGTTCGTGCCGTCCCACGCGACCCTCGGGTAGCGCGCGCCGAACCCCGTCCCCGCCGAGAGGTCGATGCCCGCGGGATCGAGGACCGTCCCGTCGCGCATGACTCTCGCGGCGATCGGATTCGTGCTCGCCGGCGGGTACGACGTGTAGTGGTACCAGCTCACGAAGTAGTCGGTGCCGTCGGTCGTGACACGGGGCTCCCTGAAGACGCCGCTCGTCCCCACGACCTGAAATGGCTGGTTGTCGATCTTCTGAAGCGACTGGGTGAACCGCATGCCGACGATCGCGTCGTTCACCGAGCTGCTCGGGATGCCCTCGAAGACCAGGAGGTACTGGCCCTGCGCGAACGCGACGTCCGTGCCGAGCGGGAAGAAGTAGCAGCAGCTCGGGCTGAACATCGTGACGGGAGCGCCGAGGTGGCTGCCCGCGGATGAGAACTTGATCCCTCTCAGATACGTCCTGGTGTTCATTCCGCTCTGGACCGTCTCCGAGATGAAGACCACCCAGTCCGTTCCGTCGCTCCCGGTGGCGAGGTACTTCACGCTCCCGGCAGGCGTCGGAAAGACGTTGATCGGGGTCTCGTCAAGGACCTCTCCGTCTGGCGATACCCGGACGGCCTCGATTCCCACCGGCGTCCACGGGTGTACCGGGATCGGCGTGTAGCTGACCCAGGTCACGAGCCAGTTCTCTCCGTTCCAACAGGCTCGCGGCGTCACCTGATCGGCCGCGTCCTGCGACAGAAGGATCGGTATCTCGTCGAGGAGGTTCCCCGATGCGTCGAGACGGGCGGCGTAGATGTCCCCTTCGGTCGCGTATTCCGAGCCGTCGGCGGGGACCTCCGTCCGGCGGTCGACCCAGACCGCGAGGAAGATGTCTCCCCCTCTCTCGATGTCCCCGTACTCCTGAGTGCCCGCCGCGGGTCCGATGAGATCTTCGTCGGAGCCGACGGCGGATTCGAACAGCTGGGCGCCCGCGGTCATCGGGACGGCGAGTGCGAGAAGGACGACGAGGACGGCGCAGGTGGTGCTCAGGCGCAGAGCCTGGACTCCGCATCGCTGTGCATGCAGCATGGGTCTTCCCCCCTCTTGGGCGTGTACTGCCACATCGGTGTCTCGGTTGGTGTCGAGATCGGTGTCGAGGTCCTGGAGGATGCTCTGCCGGGGTGAGCTGCGCGGGAGAGTGGCGCGGGTCCCGCGAGTCCGGTGGTGACGGCGTCACCCCGGGAGTAGTGCTCCCGGGTTCGATTGCTGACTGCGTTCATTCCCGGGATGCAATCTCGTTCATACCTTGTGATGCGCCGAGTGGGGCTGAGTCGCATTCGGTCCCGAATCTCCCGCCCGAATCGCTCACCTAAACAAACGGTCACAGGAGTCGACGGACATCACAGCGCGGGCTTTCCGCCGGGGAGGGACCATGGGGCACCGCAGACTGACACGAACGGGGGGACTCGTCGTCTTCGCTCTTCTCATCTCGGCCGGCACGGCCTGGGGTTTCATCACGACCGAACTCGTCGCCGACGGTCTGAACCGCCCGATCTTCGTCACAGCGCCCGACGGAGACGACCGGCTCTTCATCGTCGAGCAGCAGGGCACGGTCCAGCTCCTCAAGGACGGCTCGGTCCTTCCGGATCCGTTCCTCGACATCAACTCGATCGTGATGAACCCGAGCGCCTGGAGCGAACAAGGGCTCCTCGGGCTCGCGTTCCACCCGGACTACGGAACGAACCGGTACTTCTTCGTCCACTACACCGACCTGTTCGGGGACACGGTGATCGCCCGCTACGAGACGCAGGCCGGGAACCCCGACGAGGCCGATCCGTCGTCCGCTGTTGTCGTCCTCGAGTACGACCAGCCGGCCGCGAACCACAACGGCGGCTCGCTCGAGTTCGGGCCGGACGGGTATCTCTACTTCGCATTCGGAGACGGCGGCGGAGCGGAAGACCCGAGCAACAACGCGCAGAACCCACAGACGCTCCTCGGGAAGCTCATCAGGATCGACGTCGATCCGCTCCCCTACACGACCCCGCTCACGAACCCCTTCGTCGGGAACGCGAACGTGCTCGACGAGATCTGGGCGACCGGGCTCCGGAACCCGTACCGGTGGAGCTTCGACCGACTCACGGGCGACCTCTGGATCGGCGACGTCGGCCAGTACCTGTGGGAAGAGATCGACTTCCAGCCGGCCTCGAGCACCGGCGGCGAGAACTACGGGTGGAGACTCATGGAGGGTTTCCACTGCTTCAACCCGCCCGCCGACTGCGGTGCCGACACGCTCGCGCTCCCGATCCACGAGTACGGCCACGCGGGCGGGAACTGCTCGATCACAGGCGGGGCGGTCTACCGGGGCGCCAACGTCCCGGAGCTTGAGGGCTACTACCTCTTCGGCGACTACTGCTCGAACCAGGTCTGGGCGCTCGAGTACGACGGCAGCGAGGTCACCACCGTCCTTCCCCTCACTGAGTTCCTCAACCCGGGGGGGCAGCTCAGTTCGCTGGCGGCCATCGGCGAGGACGGGTCCGGAGAGCTCTACCTCGTCGACCGCGAGGGAACGACGACCGGCGAGGTCTACAGGATCGTCCGCGCACTGACGGGAGTTGACCAGACCGGCGACGCGTCGCCCGCCCTCAGGCTCGGTCCAGCGGTCCCGAACCCCTCCGCGACGGGAACCGCGCTCGAGCTCATGCTCCGCGAGGCGGGGCACGTCTCGGTTCGGGTCTTCAACGCGGCCGGCAGACCGGTACGGACCGTCGCCTCGGGGATGAGAGCGCCGGGAACCCACCGCATCGAGTGGGACGGGCGAGACAGTAGGGGCGACGCGCTTCCTTCGGGAATCTACTTCCTCAAGGCTGAGACGGAGGGACGGGTCGCGACGAGGAAGGTGAGTCTGGTGCGCTGACGGCGCGCAGCCGGACGGCACGATACCCGATCGGAGCCATGCGAAGAGCCGCCCGAGACAGCGCGGGCGGCTCTTCGTTCGTCCGGGACTCCGGGACGGGCGCGGAAAGCGCCCGGTTGTCACTGCCTGCGCGTACAACCCCTTGATGCTCTCCCACGTCGCCCGCTCGTCCGGCGTGTCGCACGGCGGGTTTCCGCGTGCGTGTCGGAAGAGCCAGAAAACCGGCCCCCGCTTGCGAAAGCGGGGGCCGGGATGGATCGTGCATCTGCGGCGAGAGAATCGTCGCCGCGTTCAATCTCTCGACCTACTTCATCATGACCATCTTCTTCGACGACGCGAACCCGGGTGCCTCGATGCGGTAGAAGTAGACACCGCTGGCGCAGCGGTCGCCGGAGTCCGTGTTGCCGTCCCACACCACGTGACCGGATGCCCCAGCGTCGAGCTCGTCGTCGAGCAGGACCCGGACAGAGCGGCCGGCGACGTTG
>JALGVN010000239.1 GCA_025774645.1 bacterium | reverse complement strand
TGGATCCACTTGTAGTAGCTGAGATCCTCCTCGATGAACACCTCGTAGTCCTCGACCTCGCCGTCCGGGGCCGGACCGTCGTACGGCAGACCGCCGACGGTGCTGAAGCGGAACCGCGCGATCTTCGGACCCGGGAGCGCGCCTATCGGCACGGCGAAGGTGAGCGAGTTGAGGCCGGCCGGGATCGGCAGGGCCCCGAAGATCTGGTCTCCAGGCTCGGCCCAGCTGCCGTCTCCGGCGAAGTCGATCCACGCGTCGAGCAGGCCGTCGACCGACGCGGTCACGTCGACGCTCGCGCCAGCGCCTGGCATGAGAAGGGATGTGAAGACCACACCGTCCTCGTCGTCGATGCCCGCCAGGTCGTCACCGAGGGCGACAGGATGCGGTTGACCATCCGGCTCCGCATCGATGCTCGCTCCCAGGAAGATCCCCGGCACGATGACGTGGTTCGCTCCGAAGCTCGCTGCCAGCGTCGGGTAGGCCGGGTCGGGGGCGTCGCCCCAGTCGAGCTCCTCAGTCCCTCCCGGTTCGCCCGTGATCGCGAACGCGAGGTCGATCGACTCCCCCATGAACGGGTGGTTAGGCGGATAGATGAGCTCCATCCACGGACCGAAGAAGGGCTCCACCCCGAGCCCATACACCGCGTCGTCGTTCCAGTGCTCGAGGGACGTCTTCCAGCCGAAGTGGGCCGCCGTGCCGTCCGCGACGACCTGGAGGTCGAGCCAGTAGACGATCGGGTTCGCAGCGGTTCCTTCTTGGTAGAAAGCGAACGCCGGATCGATGAAGAACGAGTAGTACCAGCACATTGTGTCGCCGGGGAGGATGTAGCTGTCCGGCGGGTCCATCCAGCCCTCGATGAGCCCGTCGGCGTAGAGTTCCACCTCGTAGTCCCCGGGGCCGAACGTGGCGAGCCAGAGCAGCTCGCCCGGCATGCTGTAGGGGACGCCGGGGCCCGCCGGGATGTCCTCGTGGATGCTCAGCGTGAACGTCGCTCCTCCCGGACCCGTCGGCGGCAGCTCGTCGTTCAGCCACGAGCCCCAGACGTGGATGTCGGTGATGGGACCGGACTGCGTGCAATTGAAGTCGTCGGCCAGGACGTACGGGTCGGTCGCGTTGACGTCTATGCCCGTCGTCGAGAGGTCGGGGTTCTGGATCCACTTGTAGTAGGTGAAGTCCTCCTCGACGAAGGCCTCGTAGTCCTCGACCTCGCCGTCCGGGGCCCCGCCGTCGTACGACAGCCCACCGACGGTACTGAACCGGAACCGCGCGAACGTCGCGCCCGGCGCAGAGCCCACCGGTACGATGAACGTCAGCGACGTGGTTCCGAACCCGATGAACTCGCTCGCGAAGATCTGGTCTCCGGGCTCGGCCCAGCTGCCGTCGCCGCCGAAGTCGATCCACGCGTCGATCATCCCGGGCAGCGTGGCGGTCACGTCCACCGTCGCGGGTGACCCGGGCACTATTGGCGACGTGAAGACCACGCCGTCCTCGTCGTCGATTCCTGCCAGGTCGTCACCGAGGGCGGCGGGGTCCGGCTGGCCGTCAGGCTCGGAGTCGATGCTGGCGCCCATCTGGTATCCCGCGACAACCACGTGGTTCGCACCGGTGCTCGCCGCGAGCGTCGGGTAGGTCGGGTCGGGGGCGTCACCCCAGTCGAGCTCGCTGTCCCCACCGGTGATCACGAACGCGAGATCCATCGCGTCGCCGGCGTCGGCGTGGCTCGGCGGGAATATCAGCTCGCCCCAGTCGCCGACGTAGGGCTCCTCACCCACTCCCCAGACGGCGGCGTCGTTCCATTGACTCCGGGACGTCTTCCATCCGAAGAGGGCACTCGGGTCGAGCGGTTGGGCCTGCACGTCGAGCCAGTACACGATCGGGTCCGTTGGCGTGCCTTCCTGGTAGAACCCGGAGAGAGGATCGAGGAAGAAATTGTACTGCCAGCAGACGGTGTCGGCCGGGAACATGTAGCTGTCGGGGGGGTCGAGCCACCCCTCGAGGAGCCCTGTCGCCCACGGCTGCACGACGAACTCCCCCGGGGCGAAGGTATGCACCCAGAGAATCTCGCCCGGCATGCTGTAGCCTGTCGGGCTCTCGTCCGCCGGGATGTCGCTGTGGATGCTCAGTGTGAAGACGACAGCCTCGGGCACTCCCTGTGGGAGGATGTCGTCCAGCCACGAGCCCCAGATGTGGACGTCGGTGAGCAGGCCAGGCTGCGTGCACTCGAAGTCATCCGCCAGGAGAGACGGGTGCGTCGCGTTGACGTCTATCCCCGTCTGCTCAAGGTCCGGGAACTGAACCCACTTGTAGGGCTCCCCCTCGTTCCAGTCGGCCGAGGCCGGCAGAGCCAGAGCCAGCCCCACTACCACTGCGAGTGCTCGGAGTCGCATTCTTCCCTCTCCCTTCGACCACCGGGTCTCTCTGTGGCCCGGAGTCCGACGAACCTGAGTTGGCACGGGCTGGTCCGTTCGTGGCAAACGAACGCGCGGACCAACGCCGTGCATGGTTTTCCTCCCTTGCGAGCGAAACGTCCAAACGGTGACGCGACCTCTCGTCGTCTCACCTCTAAGACCTTCGTCATGTCAACTGAAGTCGTCCCCGGTGATCTCGTGCGGAGGCGCGTTGGAGTTCGGAATGAGCGCAGTCACCAAAGGTCTGTTGCCTGTCCGCTCGCGCTGCAACCTCGCTCTTGTTACGTGCCCACTTCTCATCTGATGCGTGCTCCTCCAAACCGGTGCTTCGGGTTCTCGGCTTCGCCTCGCTCCACGTCTTCGCCGTCTGAACGGACGAGCGCGCTCGGTCGCGCAGCGCTCCGTCTTGGATTCAACGCAGCGCGCTGCCGGAACGACGGTCGTCGTCGCCCGTCTCTCCTCCTTGCGGTTCGCGCGCCCCTGTGGCGTCACGCGGGCGCCGCAGGTCGCGAATCCCTGAGCACGGTCAGCCCACGGGGAGGCTCGTCGTGGGATTCTGTGCGGTCCGGGGCGTATCGGGCCCGTCCATTACCGCCCATCAGACGCGCGAGATCGGCCGCGTGGCCGAGGAGGAGTTCGACCTCGGCGTTCTCCAGATCATGGAGGACGCGGGTCGAACTCTCAGCGAGCACGTACCCGACTGCGCCACGTCCGCGGCTGATGGGTTGCCCCGGCGCGTGGTTGTGCTAGAATCGTGGTGGAAGAGGCAGACACGAGGAGGAGGAAGGTGGAGGAGACAGCCGTGGCCGTCCACGACCTAGAGCGTCGGATCCAGGGCCTCACGCGCCTCATAGGCAACACGCCGCTTCTGGCCCTGGACTACACGTATCAGGGGCAGCAGCGCGTGCTGTACGCCAAGGCCGAGAACCTCAACATGACCGGCAGCATCAAGGACCGGATGGCCCTCCACATCGTGCAGCGAGGCTACGCTCGCGGGCTACTGGAACCGGGCGGTCTCATTGTCGAAGCCACGAGCGGCAATACCGGCATCTCCTTTTCGGCGATCGGGCGGGCTCTCGGACACCCGGTGGCCATCTTCATGCCCGACTGGATGAGCGAGGAGCGGATCGGTCTGATCAGAAGTCTGGGCGCCGACATCCACCTCGTGAGCCGCGAGGAGGGCGGGTTCCTCGGGAGTATCGAGAAGGCCGAGGAGCTGGCGGCGCGGACGCCCGGCGCGTTCCTCCCGAGGCAGTTCTCGAACGTCGACAACA
>JALGVN010000238.1 GCA_025774645.1 bacterium | reverse complement strand
GGAAGATCCACATCTCCATGATGTAGGCCTTGAGCTTGTCCTTCGTCTCGGCGATGCGCTGCTGGTTCGACGTCTTCCCGAAAACCAGGAGCATCACGACGCCCGTCACGACGGAGATCACGAGGAGCGGCACCACGGGGTGCGCCCTCGCGAAGAGACCGAAGAACACGTCAAATGCCGATGTGATCGCTCTCAGGATTGGCCACATGGTTTGTTCGGAGAAGGGTCGGCGCCTCCGCGGGCTACGAGATGTAGCCCAGCCCCTTCAGCTTCTCCTTGATCTCCTCCTCGGAATCCGACTCCTCGAGCTTCGCGATCTCCTTCTCGAGAGCGTGCGTCACGAACTCCTCCGGCGACGAGTAGCCCGCCAGCTTCGCGAACTTCTTCACCTTCTCGAGAAGCTCCTTGTCGATCTTGATGCTGCCACCACCGAACATGTCGCCCTCCCTCCGGCCGCGGGGTCGTCGACGGCAGGCGCCTGTCAGAACACCGGCTCGCCGATCATCCAGCTCATCTTCTCGATCCCGAACTCCGCGAGGATCGTCGGCGCGAGGTCGTAGAGCGCCGGCGCGTCGCTCGTGACGGCCCTGTTCGAGAAGAGGACCCCAGGGACGTGGTGATAGTCGGCGCAGTGGTCGCCGCTCCACTTGTTCATGTTGTCCTCGAGCACGGTGTCCCCGATCGCGCCGCCCGCGGACTCGTCCGAACCGCGGTAGCCCCACCCGTACCCCACGACGATGTCGGGCGCCGCGTCGACGAGCGGCCCGTGATAGAACTCCTTCGACTTGTACGCGCGGACCACGGCCCGCCGGCCGTTCGTCGGGTCGATCACCGCCTCGAGCTTCTCCGCGATCTCGTCGATGAGCGCGTCCGCTTCGGGACCCGCCTCAACGATGCCCTGCCCCTCGCGTCCCTCGACGTTCAGGTAGAGCCCGTTGATGCCGATGCTGTACGCGCGCGTCTCCGACCAGTCGACGCCCAGAAGCCACTCGACGCTCTCGGGCCTGACGCCGGCTTTGAGGGCAAGGTAGCCCTCGTCGAGAAGCCACCGGTTGAGGTGGAACTTCCGGTACCACGCGGCGAACCCGTGGTCCGAGAGCAGGATGAGCGTCGTGTTCTCGTCGACGTCCTCCTGCACCCGCGCGAGGACCTGGTCGAACTGCATGTAGAGCTCGTCGATGAACGACGCGTACGCTTCGTCCTCGTCCGGGACGTGAGCGGGGTGGTCCGGGTCCATGCACCGCCACATCGCGTGCGTGCCCTGGTCGAGCGACGAGAAGTAGAAGAAGAGCAACCCCTCGTCGAACCGCTGCAGGTGGTACTCGAGCGCGCGCTTCCTCTCCTCGAAAACGAGCATCGCTTGGGCCGAGAACTCGGCGTTTCCGAACACCGTGTGCTCGAGCGCCTTCGTGTCCTCCGGCATGCCCTGCGTGTAGAAGAAGCCAAGCCCGTCGACAAGCTCGTCCCCGTACCCCGGGGGCTCCGTGATCGGAAGCGCCTGATTGGCCGGGTTGATCTGGATCGGGGTCGCGTAGAGCTCGAACTCCGGGCGGACCGACTTCAGGTAGAACCGCACGAGTCCGTTCACCCCGACCATGTGTGGGACCATGTCGAAGTCGATCTCGATCCAACTGCTGAACTCGCCCTGCGAGAGGATCACCTCGGACCCGCCGACGACGACCTTCGCGACGGCGTGCACCGGGTCGATGAAGACCTCGAAGTCCAGAAGTGCCTTCTTGTCCTCGTACCGGACCCGTGATCCCGTCCTCTCCGCGATCCCGTCGTAGTCAAGGAAGTCGTTCACCGGACCTCGCAGCGAAGAGCGGACCACGTTGTCGACGACCTCGACCGGGTAGATGTTCCCGCCGCCGACGTCCTCGGAACCGGGCCACGGAGCGGTCGTGTAGAACGAGAAGGTCCCGTACGTCCCGAGGATGTCCGGTGTTCCGAGACCCGACATCGCCTCCGAGAGCCCGGTCGCGCTCTCGATCGGCGGGAAGTTCGCCGGGAGCCTGAAGATCGTCGTCCCGATACCCGCCGCCTCGAGGATCTCCCAGAACGCCACGCCCTTGCGGAGGTTCAAGGGCTCTCCTCCCTTGAACGGGAGGACGTAGTCGGTGAACGGCACGTCGACCCGGTTCTGAAGCGGGATCCCCAGAACGCGGATCCTCTGCGCGGCCGGCGCGACGTCCGAGGTCGAGAAGTGCGGAAGATACGAGTCCTCGTATCGATGCACGAAGTCGTAGATGCCGTGGCCGCCCGAGTCCATCCCGGTGATGAAGTTCGACCAGGCGACGGGACTCTGCGGCGGCATGCTCGAGAGGAGAGCGCTGAACCCGCCCGCGTCCGCGAGCGCCTTGAAGTTGCGGAGCCTCCCTTCCTTCATCAGACGGCGCGAGATCGTCCAGTCCATCCCGTCGATGCCGATGACGATCACGCGCTTGCCCGACTCGCGCGCCTGCGCGACGGCGCTCCCCGGCTCGCGCGCCTCCCTCGCCAGTGCCTCGAGTGCCTCGCGCTCGGCGTCGCCGTACGCCCCCTCGGGCGGAGGCGCGTCTGAGGTGCAGCTCCCGAGAAGGAGCCCCAGCGCGATCGCCGCGGCGACCGCGCACCAGGTCCAGCGTGTCAGCTTCCTAGTCATCGATGCCTGTCCTCCCACTCTCGCGGTCCTCCCCGCCGTCGCCGTCGCCCACGCCGCCTCCCGCGTCGTCCGCGCCCCGCGCGAAGATCGACCGTCCGCGCATGTAGTCAGGGACCGGCACGCCGAAGAGCTCCAGGATCGACGGGCCGATGTCAATGAGGCCGGGACGCTCGGCCGCGACCTTGCGGTTCGTGAAGAGCACCCCCGGGACCAGGCGGTAGTCGATGCAGTGGTCGCCGCTCCAGGACTTGGTGTTGTCCTCGACGACCGAGACGCTCGACTTCCCGACCGCGGCGTCCCACGACGCGCGGTAGCCCACGTTGTAGCCGATGATGAGGTCCGGCGCGTTGCCGACGTACGGTCCGTCCATGACCTCTTCGGCGTCGTAGACCGAAGTGATGACGGTCTCGCCCGTGTCCGGGTCGCGCAGGCCCTCGAGCTTCTCCTTCAGTTCCTTCTTGATCGCCCCGTACTCATCCGACTTGACGATCCCCTGCGCCTCGCGGCCCTTCCTGTTGATGTAGATTCCGGAGAGCCCGAGCTGGTAGGCCTTCGTCTTCGACCAGTCGACGCCGCTCAGATACTCCCCGACGCTGCTCGTCCCCTCGCCCGGCGCCCCCGCCTTCGTGGACATGTACCCGTTCTCGAGCGCCCACGTGTTCAGGTTCACGCCGCGCTTGAACTGCTTGAACCCGTGGTCCGAGATCACGAGCAGGAGCGTCTCGTCGTCGACGTGCTCGAGCACCTGTTTCAGAAGCACGTCCATCCGGACGTAGAGGTCCTCGATGGCCCCACTGTGGATGTCGGTGTCCTTGTCGCGGTTCGACGGGTGGTCCTTGTCGAGGTAGCGGAGGAACATGTGCTGGACGCGGTCGGTCGCGTCGAAGACGACGACCGTCAACCCGTTCCGGTTCTTCCGGAGCGAGTTCATGAACATCTTCTCCCGCTCGCGGTGGATCGCGTAGGTCTGCTCCAGAAACGCGAGCTCGTCGATCATGCGCTCGTTCAGTGCCCACGGGTCCTCCGCGAGACCGAGGGTCGCGTAGCTCCCCTGGAGTTTCGCGAGG
>JALGVN010000237.1 GCA_025774645.1 bacterium | reverse complement strand
TCAGCGAGGCGATGAGGCCGCCGTACACGTACCCGGGCACGGCCGTGTGGTATGGGCGCGGGGTGAACCGGCACACGGTCTCGTCGCCGTCCCAGTAGCTCTTGAGCTGGAGCCCGTCCCCGTTCAGCCTCCCGCAGCCGTAGCACTGCGCGAAATCGCCGGGGTAGTAGTCCTGGAACGCTTTCTCGTTCATCGTCCGTCCTTCCGCCCTGTTCGGCATCGCCCCCCCCGCAGGACACCGGGCTCGGTGTCACAGATCGCGTTCGAAGAAGGTGGCGCCGTCGAGCGGGTTCACCCGGTACGGATCGATCTCCCGGAACCCGAGAGATCGGTAGAGCGCGTTCGCCGCCGACATCGCGACGACCGTGTCGAGCCGCATGCGACAGTAGCCGAGACGCCTGCCCTCATCGAACAGCGCCTCCGCGAGTGCCCGCCCGGCTTCCGACCCGCGGGCCGAAGGAGCCACGTAGAGGCGTTTCATCTCGCAGACGTCCTCGGAGAAACGTCTGAGACAGACGCAGCCGACTGCCGCGCCGTCACGCTCCGCGAGCAGGATCGCTCCCGTCGGCGGCCCGTACTCCCCCGGGAACGCTGCCAGCTCTGCCTCGAAGCCCTGGAAATCGAGATCGAACCCGAGCGACGCGGCGTACTCCTCCACGAGCGCCCGCGCCCTCGCGACGTCCTCGTCTGTCGAGGCCCGGCGGACCGTCACCATCGTGTGCTGCCTGCCGCACTCTCGGATCAGGCGGCCGTCTTGTGCCCCACGTACCCGAACTTGAGCGCGATCGCGATGAGCGCCAGGTTCGTGCACGCTCTCGAGTAGCCTTCGGGACTCACGAAGAGGTGGAACCCGAACAGCGCCTCGAGCACCGCCATCACGAACGCCAGCGCGGCGAGCACTACCAACACCTTCATGAGACTCAGCACCGCCAACCTCCTTCGACCGGATGCAAAGCGTCACTTCCCATTCGATGCAGCGCCAGTGATGCTCTCTCGCTTCTGAATGTCGTGTCGCGCCGGTTCACCCGGCGCGCATCGTCGTCCTAGAGAATGCCTCCCATCGACTTCCCGCGCTTCTCGGCGCGCGCCGTCATCCACGCCCGTCTGTTCGCGGGCGGTGGGTCGACCTCGCCCTCCGGGCGTCGTGTGAGGACGAGCGCTTCCGCCGGACACGCCGTCGCGCAGACGCCGCAGCCGACGCATCGCGTCTCGTCGATCCGGCAAACCTCGTTCACCGTCATGGCGCCGAACCGGCACCGGTCGAGGCAGGCGCCTCACCCGACGCAGGCGCCCTCGTCGACGGTCATCAGGAAGTCCGATCGCGCCACCGCAGTGGGAATCGCGAACTCGGCCACTCCCCGCAGGATCCCGCAGCAGCACGTGCAGCAGTTGCAGATGTAGTGGACCTGGTCCTGCTGGTTCGACGTGGAGTGCACGAGGCCCGCGTCGGCCGCTTCGCGGAGGATGCGGAGGGCTTCCTCCTTCGAGATCGCGCGCGTCACCCCGCTCCCGTCGAACACGCCCGGCACGGGCGCGAAGACGATGCAGTTCTCGATCGCGCTGTCGCAGCCCTTCCCGATCTTCTTCTGCTGGACGCGGCAGATGCAGTCGCGGACTCCCCACGACCGCGCGCGCTCCAGCATCTCGGTGGCGCGCTCGTACGGGAAGATCTCGATGCCGATCGGGATCGACTGTTCGACGGGGATGACCCGCTGGAGGGCGGGCTCGCCCTGCGTCATGATGCCGCCCCTCGACTCCTGATAGTACTGCTCGAAGAGGGACGCCATCTCTTCGTCCATCCGCGGCAGCTGGTCCTCGTAGACGCCGACCACGAACGGCATGAGCCCGTAGAGGGGTTCGCCGTCGCCGCCCCGCGACGCGCGGATCAGCCCCCGCTCCCTCATCGTTGCCAGTCGCTGAGCCGCCGTCTCGGCGTCGAGGCCAACGCGCTCGCCGATCTCCGCGGGAGACTCAGGCGTCAGCCGCATCACCGTGGCGAGCTCCGCTTCCTGCGGCTCGTACATCTTCGCCAGGAGCTTGAGCTCGATGCCGCTCTCGGTGCGCGTGAACCCGTTCGGGATCTCATCGAGACGTTCCGCGAGCTTCCTGTAGACGTCATCCGACATGGTGCTCTCCGTTCGCCCCGGGACGTTCAGGTCCTCCGGTCGCGCGCATCGACTGCCATCTCGCTCCGACCGCTTCTACTTGTCCTCGACCGGAAGCCCGGCTTCGACCCAGGCGCCGTAGCCGCCTCTGAGTGCGCGGACGTCCTCCCAGCCTCTCTCCATGAGCTCGAGCGCCACACGGGCGCTGGATGCTTCGTGTGATCACGTGCAGTAGACGACGAGGATTCCCTCGTTCGGGAGCTCGTCCAGGTAGTCGACCACGTCGCCCGAAGGAACGCGGATGGCGCCGGGGAGCTTCTTCGTTGAGCCCTTCCAGGACTGTGCGCTCCTCGAGTCGACGAAAACGAACGTGTCGCCGTCGTCCATCCTCGCCTTCACTTCCTCCGGCGTGATCCGCCAGACGCCCTTCTTCTCCGTCTGCGCCGTCTCCGTCGTCGGCTCGCAGCCGTTCTTCTCCGAACAGCCCGCAAGCATGACCGCGACGAACGCGAGCGCGAGCAGGCACCCAAGTGCTCGTCCGGTGCGCGATGATCTCATGACACCTCCCCCGAGACACGCGTCGAGCAACGGCCGCCCGCGCGATGCGTCAGTTCTTCCTGTTTTCTCTCCTCAACACCTCGTCATCCCCCGCAGCAGCAGTCCGAGCCGCGGTCAGGCGGATCCTCCCCGTTCGGTGACGCCTTCGCGCGTTCCGCAGGCGGACCTCCGCAGCAGGAAGCCCCCTCCGTCTGCGTGGGCGCTGCCTCCTCGTCTCCGCAGCACGAGCTCGGAGCCCTGTCCTCGCCGCAGCAGGCGTTCTTCCGCCCGGTGAGAGCGGACATGATGATCGCGTACGCGCATCCCACGCCGCTGTCGACCGTGAGCGCCCCGGTCGGGCAGTTCAGCCGGCAGGCGCCGCACTCCATGCAGGATGGCGCGTCGGCGACCCGAACGACTCCGTTCTCCCGCGCGAACACCTCGTGCGGACAGACGGCCATGCAGGTCCAGCAGCCCGTGCAGAGCGCCGGATCGTATTCGAGCGTGTTCGTCGCGTAGGCGTCGTACATCACCGACCTCCGACCAGTGCCGTCACGGCGAGGACGATCGCGAGCATTACACCCACCCCGAACGTCCACACCATGGCAGGGATGTACCTGCGTATCTCCCGCTCGACACCAGTCTTCGAGGTGTAGGTCGTCGAGCCCGTGAAGTTCAGCGCGATGTAGGCGGTCACCGGGGGCATCGTGAGGAGGAGCGCCAGCCCTCCCCCGTAGAGGAGCCACGGCCCGAGCTCCGCGCGTCCACCCAACCAGCCTACCAGAAACGGCACCGCCGCGACGACCCCCAGGATGAGTCCCTTCGTGCTGAAGTTGGGGGTCGGGATCCACGGGAGCAGGACCGGAAAGAGCACGGCTCCCGCGAGGATTGCCGTAAGGGCGGCTCCGGCGAGGAGCGGTCCCCCGAGGAAGTAGAGCAGAATCGCGGATCCCAGCGCGAACGGAAGGGCCTTCACGAGATCGACGGGGATCAGTACCAGCCGGTCGATCAGTGCGAAGGTCATCCGTCGCATCTCGGGAGTCGCCTCACCGAGCTCGAGATACTCGGGGAT
>JALGVN010000365.1 GCA_025774645.1 bacterium | reverse complement strand
CGTCGCCTCGAGCACGTTCGGCCGCTCGATGCCGGAGATCTCCATCCGGTACCAGGCGCCGTCCGGGAAGCGCTTCTTGCTTGTGGGGAGATCGTTGGCGTCCCTGCCCGGGATCCCGTGCTTCTCCATGAGCTTCCGTGCGTCGGCGAGCTTCATCGGGTGGCTCCTTTCCGGTGGGAGGCCGTCCGGCGCTCGTGCGCCCGCGACCCCGCCCAGAGTGGGTTTGCTGGACTGGATTCCAGAGCTTTCAGGCAGACCAAGAGTCTATCAGAGGCGCGAGGGGGCTTCAACGCGTTTCGGGTGGTGGACATACGGCTGCGCAGGCGGAGGACGCCGGACGAGCCAGTCCTTGACGTACTCATCAAACCGCGATAGGCTCTTGGTATCCCACACGCAGCCTAGGAAAAGCGCTCCACCCTGAGGGCGTTCGCCAGAACGAAACACGTGCCACGGTCGGCACCCGCGCGAGGCGTGGGGCCGTCCTCAGACAGGGAGGGACCGATGAGTGCGAAAGGAATCGCGCTGCTCGCGGCGTGCCTGCTCGTCCCTGTGTCTTCCGAGGCGTTTCAGTACCAGGTGAAGCTGGACGGAACCGGCCACTTCACCACCATCACGGAGGCGATGGAGGCCGCGGAGTGGGGCGACTACATCCTGGTGTACCCGGGAACCTACGGGCCGTCGACCGGCGAGACGATGCCGATCGTGATGAAGTCGGGAGTCAAACTCGAGGGGCACGGCCAGCCCTGGAGCAACATCATCGACGCCGAAGGCCAGAGCAGGGTGATGGTCTGCGAGGGGCTGGACTCGTACACGAAGGTCACGCGCCTCACCCTCACCGGCGGAGATACCCCCGGCTGGGACCCTGACGTGGGACCCTGACGGGGCCGGTATGGAACTCCGCAATCTCGGTCCCAACGACTCCCCGGACTTCAGCAGACTGATCTTCCGAGACAACCACGCCCACCGCTTCGGAGGCGGCCTCTACGCAGATGACACCACCGGCCAGGCGGTGTTCAACTCGTGCAGGTTCAGCAACAACACCGGCTCGAGCGGAGGCGGTGCCTTCCTGTCCGGCGGACTCGATCCGGCCGGCATCGTAAACAGCGTCTTCGACGGGAACTCCGTCACGGGCTACGGCGGGGGTCTTCTGCTGCTCGAACCGAGGGGCGAGCCCGACCCGTCACGCGACCTCATCATCCAGCGCCTGACGTTCTCCGGGAACTCCGCCGATCTCGGAGGCGCCGCCATCACGGCGTACGTGCCCGTACGGTTCTGGGACACGATCATCGCCTTCTCCGAATCCGCCAACGACCCGGTCCATTGCGCCCTCGGCGGGAGTGTCCTCCTCGAGGGCTGCGACGTCTTCGGGAACGCGGGTGGCAACTACGTCGGGTGTATCGAGGGACAGATGTATGGACCCGGAAACTTCTCGGCCAATCCGATCTTCTGCGGCGTCGAGTACGAGCCGAACGACCCATACTCTATCGACGTCAACTCCCCATGCACCGAGGACAACAGTATCTGCGGCCACAACGTGGGCGCCCGTCCCGTGAAGTGCGGCATCCCGTGGCTCTTCCTCCACCTCGAGTGGCTGGAGTACTACATCGGCTTCGGCGAGGAGGTCTGCCAGTACCTCATCTTCGAGAACGGCGGGGACGAGGACCTCTACTGGCAGCTCTCCGCGTACGAGATGATGGCCGGAGAGGGCGACTCCCGGGTCGGGTGGCCCCGACGCCCACGGCTACCGGTGGGTCGACAGCGACGAGCCAGGAGGCCCGACCTTTGACTGGTACGACATCTCGGGCTTCGGCACGCAGGTCACGCTCGGTGACGACGACGCCACCCTCGTGGTCCTTCCCTTCAACTTCCCGTTCTACGACACGAACTGGTTCGAGATCGCGCTCTCGTCGAACGGCTACATCACTTTCGGCTCGGACTGGACGGCCGGCGTCAACGGACCGATCCCGGATCCGTCGCAGCCGAACGAGTTCGTCGCTCCGTTCTGGGAAGACCTCGACCCATCCATGGGCGGGACGATCCACCACCACTACTCCCCCGACGCGGGCCAGTTCATCATCCAGTTCACGGAGGTCCCCCTGGGAATCATCGGGGTGTACGGGGAGTACACGTTCCAGGTGATCCTGCAGCAGGACGGGACGATCCTGTTCAAGTATCTCGACATGCAGGGCTACACGGAGGGCGCGACCATCGGCATCGAGAACACCACCGGCTACATCGGGCTCGAGGTCGCCTACAACGAGCCGTA
>JALGVN010000047.1 GCA_025774645.1 bacterium | reverse complement strand
AAGACCGTCGAGCACAACCTCGCGATCCTTCGCCATCTCCCCGAGCTGGCGGTCCTCGGGAAGCCGATCCTGGTCGGGCCATCGAGAAAAGGGTTCATCGGGAGGGTCCTCGACATCCTAGTCCACGATCGACTTGAGGGAACGCTGGCGGCCACCGCGTACGCGGTGGCGCAGGGCGCCCGCCTCGTGCGCGTGCACGACGTGCGCGCGGTCGTTCGAGCGGTGAAGATGGTGGAGGCGTGCCTCTCCTCGACGGCCTGACGGTCGGCGGCGGAGCACGCAGCGAAGCGCGCGGCAGTGGGACTCGTGCTGCAGGAGGTCTCTGAACGATGTCGGGCTGGAGAGTCCTCATCGACATACTCGACGTGGCGATCGTCGCCTTCGTCGTCTACCAGCTTCTCTTGATCCTCAGGGGGAGACGGGCGCTTCAGATGCTCGTCGGTCTCTTCGTCATCGTCGTCATCGGCTTCGTCGCGCGCTGGCTCCAGTTCGACGCCCTGAACTGGCTCATGTCGGGCCTGAAGGGCGTGTGGGTCATCATCTTCGTCGTCCTCTTCCAGGACGAGCTCCGGCGCATCCTTGGACAGCTGGGACAGAGCAGATTCCTCCGGCCGTTCGTGAGGCTGGAGGAGTCGAAGGCGATCGACGCCGTGTCGGCCGCGGTCAACACCCTCGCCCAGAAGAACACAGGCGCGCTCGTCGTCATCGAGAGAACCGCGCGCCTGACGAACTACTACCCAACGGGCGTGGCGCTCGACGCGCCCGTCGTCTCGAGCCTCCTCGTGTCGATCTTCACGCCGCTCACCCCCCTGCACGACGGCGCCGTGATCATCCGGGGAAACAGGATCGTGGCGGCTCGCTGCACGCTTCCGCTTTCGCAGAATCCGTACTTCGTTCATACTCTTGGAACCAGACACCGCGCGGCCGTGGGCCTGACGGAGGAGACAGACTCCGTCGCGGTGGTGGTGTCGGAGGAGACAGGAGAGATCTCGCTCGCAATCGCCGGTCAGATATCGAGGGGGCTCTCACTCAACGCGCTCAGGGACAAGCTGACGCAGATCCTGAGTCCCCCCGCGCCGGAGAGCGCCGGAAGCTAGAGAGGAACCGATGTACCAGCACGACAGAACGAACACGATCATCGGATGGTCGCTGGGGGGCTTCGCCCTCATCATGTACATGCTCACCACCGCGCCCGTAGTGGGGTTCTGGGACAACGGTGAGTTCATCGCGGTCGGCTACACCCTCGGCGTCGGGCATCCGCCCGGCTCCCCGCTCTACACGCTGATCACGCGGCTGTTCGCGCTCCTCCCCTTTGGGAACGTTGCCCGCGCTGTGAACTTCGAGTCGGTCCTGATGGGGGCGTTCGCCATCGCCCTCCTCTACCTCGTCACCGCGAAGATGGCGAAGCGGTGGGAGGGCAAGGTCGAGTCGTTCGGCGACGGACTCCCGACCTACGTGGCAGGGATCACCGCGTGCCTCTTCACGGCGTTCTCCTTCAGCTTCTGGGAGAACGCTCTCGAGGCTGAGGTCTACGCGTCGAACATCTTCGTCATGATGCTGACACTCTGGCTCGTCATGCGATGGTCGGAACTCGGCGGAATCCCGCGCGAGAGGAAGATCATCTACCTCGTGCTCTACATTCTGTCTCTCGGCGTCGGCATCCACATGGGCTGCCTGCTGTGGGCTCCGGCGTTCCTCCTGTTCGTCATCTTCTTCGAGAAGAACTACATAGGGTTGATACTGCTCGGGCTCCCGTTCGGGTTCGGATTCGTCCTCCTCTCGAAGGGAATCATCTGGGGAGCCTTCGGGCTGTGGATACTCTGGTTGGCCGTGACGCTCTTCTATGCCCTCCCGGCGCTCTGGCCCGAGCCGAGGCAGCCGGCGACCCGACAAGAACGGAAGGCGATCAAGGCCGGGAAGGTGCGCAAGCGCCACCGGGCCGAACTCCCGGCGTGGCTCCTGTGGAGCCTCGCGGGAGTCGAGCTGATCCTCTTTTTCGCGACCATCTCGAACTACGGCGGAGGCGGAGCAGGCTGGTTCTTCGGCCTTGCGGCGGCGTCGGTGGGATCGATCTACTGGTTCGTCGTCCTTCTGAGAAGGAGCGTGATCGACCGCCCGGAGATCCCCGCCCGGATCGTGCTCGGTACGGTCCTGCTTGCGATCCTCGCGCTCTCGATTCACGCGTACCTGCTCATTCGAGCGCGCCTGAACCCCGCGATCAACGAGTCCGACCCGCACACGTGGAAGCTCGTGCTCGACGTGATGCGCCGGAAGCAGTACGAGCCGATGAGGTTCTTCCCGAGGCGGACACCGTTCTCGAACCAGTTCAGCATCCTGTGGAGCTACTACAAGCCGCAGTTCACCGTCTGGCCGCTCCTCCTCGCGGCCTGGGGCGCGGTCGCACACGCGCGCAGGGACAGGCGGACATTTGCCATGATGGCGGTCGGGGGCTTCCTCGCCTCGGTCGGCCTGCTCTTCTACATGAACATCTCGGACCACGAGGTTCGGTCGAGGGAGTACTTCTGGGTTCCCTCCTACGTCGGGCTCGCGCTCTGGATGGGAATCGGCTCGGGGGCGATCGTCGAGTGGGCGAAGCAGCTGGGGCGCACATACAGAAACGTCCTCGCCATCGCGCTCGTGATATTCTCGCTCGTCCCGTTCATCCGGAACTACCACGTCATGGACAGGAGCGACAACTACGTCGCTCACTACTACGGCTGGAACATGATCAACTTCCTCGATGAGGACGCCATCCTCATCACAAACGGCGACAACGACACGTTCCCGCTGTGGTACCTCCAGCAGGTCGAGGGCCTTCGCCCGGACGTGGACATCGTCAACCTGTCTCTCATCCAGATCAACTGGTACATCAAGCAGCTCAAGGACCGCGGCATCCCCATGACCCTGACGTACAGGCAGATTGAGGACATGAGGCCGTACTGGGTGCGCGACCCCGACACGCAGGAGCTGTCGCTCGTGACGCTCCGCGACATCGCGCTCCACGACATGATTCGGTCCAACAACTGGGGAAGGCCGGTCTACTTCGCCGTCACCGTCGACGACTTCATGGGCTACTACGACAACCTCGAGCTCGAGGGGATGGCGTTCCGCCTCGTTCCGACGACCGGCCGCCACCAGGTGAACGTCGAGAAGACCTACGAGAACATCTTCGAGAACTACCGGTACGACAGCCTCATCGACGTGGAGGACGGCTGGCGGGTGATGGACGAAGTCTACAAGCCCGCCACGACGGCGCGGCTCGTGACGAACTACGCGGCCGGGTTCTCGCGGCTGGCGTTTTGGGCGATGCAGGAGACACCGCCCGATGTGGACGAGGCGATCAGGCTCTACAGCCTCTCGCTCAAGTTCGCGCCAGACTACGCCCCGGCGCTGAACGGCCTCATCGCCATCTACGCGGCGAGGCTCCTCCAGCCGGAGCGCGCGCTCCCGCTCGCCGACAGACTCCTCGAGTCGCAGCCTGAGGCGACGGAGTCCTGGGTCAGGTACGCCGGGGTGAACCTCATGGTCGCCGAGAGGCTCGACGGACAGGAGAAGCCAGACGAAGCTCGCACTCACTTCGAGAGGGCGATGGAGGCCTACGAAGAGGCTCTGAGAAGGGACCCCACCCGCGGCGAGATCTACGCCCCGCTGGGCAGCATCTACCAGAGGCTCGGACTCGAACAGAAGCTCGACAGCCTGTTCGAGCTCTGGGGAAGACGAGCGCCGGAGGACTTCGAGGACGCGCTCGAGGACGCGAAGGCGTACGAGGAGCGGCGGAGTCAGACGAAGGGCCAGGGTGGACAGAGCGGCCAGACCGGAACACCGGGCGGGAGGTAGCTCGGGAGGTAGCTCGGGAGGTAGCCCGGGATGATAGCCCGGGAGGCCCGGAACGGCAGTGGAACAGGGATCTCGAGAACTCACAAGCCCGGTCTGCGGGAGCGCAGGCCGGGCTTCTTCGTGCGAGCCGTGTGTGGAGCCTCCGGGGTCGAGACGACGGGACGTCTCGCTCAGGCCGCGCAGGGAGTCAGCGTCACCGTCGCGAAGCCGCTGCCCTGACCGAGGTACTTCTGCGCCGTGCCGACCACGTCGTCGTTCGTGATGCGCCGCACGGCGTCGGGCATGCTCCGGATGTGTTCGAATCCGACGCCGATGACCTCAGCCATCGCGAAGCTCGCCGCGCGCGTCGCGCCTCTCTGCATGACGATCTCGAGCGTGCCCGCGTAGTACCGTTTCGCCAGCTCGAGCTCCTCCGCTCCAAACCCCTCCCGAGCGAGCTTACCAAACTCCTCCAGCACCGTCTCCAGGGCCGCCTCCTCCTGTCCGGGCGCCGTCGTCGCGTGCGCGAGGAAAGCACCCGTGCTCCGCAGAGGGAGGTACGAGGCACCGGCGACGTAGGCGTAGGGTGGCCGCTCCCGCAGCGCCTTCCAGAGCCGCCCACCCATCATACTGAGCGCCCTCGAGAGAAACCGCGCCGTCACAGCATCGGTCTCCGCAACCGCGGGACCGCGGAACCCGAGCACCACGGTCGACTGCTCGACCCCGGGCGCCCCCTCGTCGACGCGTCCGCCGGGAGGACTCGGAGCCCCTCGCGTCGGCTCGGACTCTTCCCCGCTCTCCATCCGCGCGAAGGCCCTCCCGAACTCGTCGCGGATCTCGCTCGCGGGGAGGTCCCCCGCTACGCAGACCACGAGGTTCGACGCCGTGTAGCACCGGCGGCGCCACGCGTCGAGCTCCTCCCGCGTGAGCGCGCCGAGCGTCTCTCTCTCTCCCCTGATCGGACGGCCGTACGGGTGGTCCGGGAAGATGAGCGGCAGGAGCAGGCGGTGGGCGCGCCGGAGCGGACGGTCCTCGATCTCGCCGATCTCCGCGAGGACCTCCGCGCGTGCCAGCTCGAGCTGGTCGTCCGGCAGCGACGGTTCCGTGACGACCTCCCCCAAGATACCCGCGGCCTCGCCGAAATGCTTCGAGAGGACGGTCGACCCGAGCCCGAACCCGTCGCGGTCGACGGCCGTGACGATCCCGCTTCCGAGTCCCTCGATGTCGTCCGCGAGCTGCTCCGCGGAGCGTCTCGCCGTCCCACGGGTCAGGAGCTTCTGCGTGAGGTACGTCGAACCCAGGAGGTGGTCGGGCTCCTCCGTGAACCCACCCCGGAACCCCAGCGCGACCGAGGAGATCGGCAGCGCCGTGGACTCGCAGACGATGAGCGTCGCGCCGTTCGGCAACGTCTCCCGCGCGTAGGAGAGATCGGCCCTCTCGGCAAGGATCATCGGTCTCGCGAACTCGCCGGGAGGCTGCCACGAAGCCGGGCGCTCGCGAACGGCCCCGGCTGACGCGACCGACACACGGTCGACCATGGCCGCCACTTCTTCCGAGCGATCTCCTTCAGGGACGTTTGCCTCCGCCGGGATATAGCTCACGACCGTGGCCCTCGCAGGAGCGAGGTACTCCGCCGCCACGCGTCGCACGTCGTCCATCGACACGGCCGCGAGACGGTCGACGTAGTCCGACGCGTAACGGTAGTCCCCGAACGTCTGGAAGAGACCGATCGTGTGCGCGATCGAGTCGGAGGTCTCGTGCTCCAGCACGTACGACGCCTCCAGCCGCCGGAGGTTCTTCTCCATCTCGTCGGCGGCTACGAGCTCCGACCCCAGTCTCGCAATCTCCCGGAAGACCTCCTCCGTCGCCCGGTCGAGCTCGTCCGCCGAGCGCACGACGGCACGTACCACGAGCGTACCGAGGTCGCGGTGAGCCGAGACGAACGCCCCGACGTCGCTCACGAGGCCCTGTCTCACCTGGAGCGACTTCCTGAGACGCGAGCTCCTCCCAACTCCGAGGAGACCGCAGAGCGCGTCGAGCGCGGGGATGTCCGGGTCGAGAACCGGAGGCGTGTGGAAGGCGACCGCGAGGTACGATTGCTCGAGGCCGCCCTTGATGTTCCTGGCCCGAAGCGCCGTCTGCGGCGGCTCGGGCGTGGGCGGTGGCGGCGGGGAATCGCCCGGAGGGATCGACCCGAAGAACTCGTGCGCGCGAGCGACGACCTCGTCCCGGTCGACGTCGCCGACCACGACCTGGACGAGGTTGCCGGGAGCGTAGTGGAGTCGATGGAAACTCTCGAGATCGGCGGGGGTGACGCGAGAGAGAGCCTCGGGCGTCCCCACGACCGGGATCCGGCAGGGATGCTCGACGTAGGCCGTCTCCATGAGACGGCGCCAGAGGAACGTGCCTGGATCGTTCTCGCCACTCTTCGCTTCCTCGATGATGACGGAACGCTCGCGCTCGACCTCGGCGGGAGCGAATACGGGCGACCGGACCGCGACGGCCTGGGCTCTGAGAACCTCCTCCCAGCCGTCCGCGGGAACGATCTGGTAGTAGAGCGTGTGATCGCAACCGGTCTGCGCGTTCAGATAGCCGCCCGCGCTCTGGACGATCTGCGCGATGTCGACGAATGAGCCGCCCTCGGCTCCCTTGAAAAGCATGTGCTCGGCGAAGTGCGCGATCCCCGAGAGACCCTCGGGATCGTCGACCGACCCGGCGCGGACCCAGAGGTTCAGGGCGGCCACGGGAGCGGCGCGCATCTCCCTGACAAGGAGCGTCAGACCGTTGGGAAGAACTTCCTGGTGGACCACGTGGACTTCTCCTCCTGCCGGAGCTACAGGAAGCTCCGGAGCTCGTCGGCGGACCGCAGGCCGAGAGAGACCTCCGCGAGCCGCGGCGGGAGGTTCCCGAGGTCCATGAGCCTGTCGTGGAACGCCTTAAGGTCGAAGGAATCGCCGGCGGCCTCTTCGAACCGCCTCCGGATATCGAGGATCGCCAGCTTACCGACCGTGTAGCTCATCGGCTGTGTCGGGCTCCCGCAGTAGCGCCTCACCTCGGCGGTTGCGTTCACCCGCTCCAGGCCCGCCTCGTCCATCATGAACTCGATCCCGTCCTCGACCGTCATCTCGCCCCGCTGGAGGCGCGCGTCGACCACGACCCGCGCCGCCCTCCAGGTATTCTCCTTGAGCTGCGAGAGGCGCGCCTCCGCGTCGGTGTAGAACCCGGCCTCCCTCATCATCTCCTCGCAGTAGAGAGCCCATCCCTCGCCGAAGACCGTGCTCCACGTGACCTTCCTAATTTTGTGCCGCCCGAGGTTCGATCGCGTGATCTGGAGGTGATGCCCCGGATAGCCTTCGTGAAGTGCGATGACGGGAATCGTGTGCGACCCGTGTCCACGGAGCTGTCGCTCCTGCTGCTCTTCGGACAGGTCGCGGTTGACGGGCGTCACGTAGAACTGCCCGCACTGCTCGCTCTCGAACGGACCGGCCGAGCTGTAGGCGGCATACGGGAGAATCGCCCTGAAGAAGACCGGCGTGTCGATCACTTCGAGCGTCTCGTTCTCCGGGATCGTCACGAGATCGTTCTCCCGGACGAAGTCGCGCGCTCTCTGCATCTCGGAGTCGTATCGGGTCCTGAGCTCGTCTCCGGACGGGTGGTCCAGCTTGAGGTCTTCGAGGATGTCGTGCCACCCGCGATCCGGGTCGATCTCCCGGGCGACCTCAGCGAGCTTCTCCTTCGTCTCGGACAGAACCCCCTGGCCGATCGCAACCAGCTCGTCGCTGTCGAAGTCGAGCAGGTGGACGTTCGCGAGCATCCACTCGTACTTCTCCCGTCCGATGTGGAACGGAGCGTCCGAGGCTGCCTCCAGCCGCTCGAGGTGGGCCGCCGCGTCGTCGAATGCTCCTGCCGCCGCATTCCCCGCCTTCTCGAGGTCCGACGCGAGCTCCGGGACCTCAACGCCGAGTGACGGCAGGACGCTCTCCACGAAGACCACTCCTCCGCGTGCCCCTTCGATCCCCACGCGCGCGAAGACCGCGGGGGGATTCGTCACGTTCTCCTTCATCGAGGCGAGGACGCCAGGAATCTGCTTGAGCCTCGACAGGAGGCTCCTCGCCCGCTCCGGGAGCGGAGCGAAGTTGCGCGTCAGAAGCAGGTTCATGCCGGAGAGCCCCGCGTAGATGTAGTCCGCAGGGTCACGCTCGGACTCGCGGAGCTCTTCGTGATGGAAGATCGAGTTCCTGAGGGTTCCGCGGAGGATCACCGCGTCGATGAGCGCGTCCGTCGACGCGTCGGCGAGGTCGAGGCTCTCGAGATCCGCGAGGAGGCGCTTCTTGCGTGCGTTCTCCTCCTCGAGGGCAGCGGCCGAGAAGTCTCCCAGTTCGCCGTCGCGGTCGTGGATTCCGAACCAGGTGGCGGACACCGGGCTGTCCTCGACCAGCTCGTCGATGTACCGGTCGATCAGTCTCTCGAGTTCGGCGCTCACGGCTCCTCCCGGACGACAAACGGAAGCGGGCTTCGGGTCGCCGTGGCGGCCTTCGTCCCGCTCGTGGCTCCAGTGCGGCGGACACCTCGACCGTTCGGCCAGTGCCCCCGTCACAGGATTGTCCCACGCTGTCAGGGGGTTCTCAAGGGGATTCGCCACACGCGTGCGCGTGCGGCCCGCCCTGCCTGCGCTTCGTACCTACGCGCCGTGTCTGTAGATCGCCGCGCCCAGGCCGAGCGTCATGGCGCACTCGGCGAGTGCGCCCGCGAGCGAGTGGAGCCGCCTGCGTCTGCACGCGGTCGTTGAAACCGGGTGGGTGGCGACGAGACGCCGCCCGTCCTGGAACTCGACGACGAGCGTGCCGGTCGCGGGAGGCCGGCCCCTCCGCTGACGGGTACCTGCGTGGCTCCCGTCGTCGACGTCGAAGCGGAGGTTCGCGCGGA
Source organism: bacterium (assembly GCA_025774645.1). GTDB lineage: Bacteria > Joyebacterota > Joyebacteria > Joyebacterales > Joyebacteraceae > JALGVN01. The sequence continues at coordinate 8,311 of JALGVN010000047.1, read as the reverse complement.
GCAGCGCGTTCACGCGCTCGACATCCCGTGGAGGGACACGCCGCTCGGTGAGACCATGTTCCGGACGATCCGGCACAGCTTCCACGCTCGCCACCTCCTCCGACCAGGGGCACCGAGAGCCGGTCCGGCGTACCCTTCATCATCCTCCCGACCCCGCGCCGGTCCCGCCGCAGACACCGGCCCGCCTGCCAGCTCCCGACCCCCCTTACCAGAGATGTCGTACCGAAGACATCGTACCGGGGTGTGAAATGAGCAACGGGCGTGCCACCGGCACCCCCGCTCGTCCTCCTTCCCGCGCCCTCGCCCTAACACCGCGCGGGCCGAGCCGTTGCGCTCGCTCCCGAAAACGCGTCGACGGACCGCTCCCTCGAGGGATGCGCCCCGCCGTCAATCCGGTTCACACGAGGGCGACCGTCTCCGGCGTTCGCCTGACACGCTCTCTACCGCATCGACTCCTCCGAGCGCCGCCGCTGTTCGTACGCCTCGAGCACGAGCCCGAGTCTCCTCAGAGACGACGCCAGTCTCGTCGCCGCTCCGAGCCCGCTCGCCGCGCTCCTCTCCATGAGCTCAGCCACACGGCTTCCGTCGATCCGTTCGGCGTCGGCCGCCGCCAGCCGCGTCCCCGATCCAGCGACCGCCTCCGCGTCGGCCCGGCGCCTCTCGAGCGGGCGCGCGGCCTGCCCGGCCACGTCGGCCATCGTCCTCGCCGCGTCCCGCATGCCGTTGACCGCCCTCGCGAGCGCTCCCTCGTCTATGTCCGTGCGCGTCACCTCGTCGACGACCTCGTCGCCCAGAAGCTCGAGCTCGCGCGCCAGCCCGTCGAGAGACTTGAGCTTCGCTGACACTTCCTCGGCGACCGCAACGTCACCTGCTCCACCCCGGGCCTCGCCGAGCATCCGTCGGGCGTCGTCCAGGGAGCCTCCCGCCTTCCTCAGGATCGCGACCTCCGCCGCCGCTCCCTCTCGGAGCTCCTTCAGGGAGACGAGCAGCTCGTGGGACGCCCTCATGATGTCGGGCGTCGACGTCGTGACCGCATCGGTGACGGTCCTGCTCGCGGAGAGGTTGCCCCTCACGCGTTCCGACTCGCGAAGGAGGACGACGAGCTCGTTGATCTCGGAGTTGAGCTCTGCCAGCTCGTCGGTACGCGGGAGCCTCGTGAGGACATGATGGTCGCCCTTCCGCGCCGCGTAGCACGCACCGGTCAGCCGGCGGATGGCGCGCGCGATCGCGCTCCCCCACACCGCCGCCACGACGAGCGCGAGGACGAGGACCCCGCCTAGCACGAGCTGGATCGTGTGCGGTTCCGCTCCGAGGACGTACATCGCCAGAAGCACGCCGTCGTGCACGACAAGCACGATCGCGACGAGAAGGACTATCTTGATCTCGATGCTCGGACCGGAGCGCTCCATGAACCTACCCGATGTGGAGTCACCCGCGCTGGGGGGGCGGGTCGATGCGGACAATCTCATGACGAGCACAAGAAGCTGTGTCGCAGGAGCGCCAACGTCGCGCGTTCCCGGGAGGCACCGGCTTCTCCGTCACACCACTTTCTGCAAGGAACATGCCCGACCGACCACCGGCTCTCGTGGCCGAATTCACCTGTGTCGTGGCGCTCTCGGCACGTTCCGCCTGCCCTCCCGCGTCAGTCGAGGCGGTAGAGCTCGGGGCGCCGGTCCCCGAACGCGTCGTTTCTGGGCGTGACTGCCTTGTCCCGCGCGCGTCCCGGGTCGATCTCGGCCGTGATCACGGCCTCCCCGGTTGTGTCGGCCTTCGCGAGGATCTCCCCGTTCGGCGCGACGATCTCGGAGAGCCCCGTGAACGTGAGCTCTTTCCCGACGCGCTCCTCCGTCCCGGTCCGGTTCGCCGTCACCGCGAAGACTCGGTTCTCGAGAGCCCGCGTGACCATCGCGTCCTGGCAGTAGGGCAGGACGAGGTTCGCCGGGTGGCAGAGGATTTCGGCGCCCTGGAGCGCGAGCGAGCGCGCGGATTCCGGGAAGATCCAGTCGAAGCAGATCATCATGCCGAGCCGTACCCCCGCCGCCTCGACGACCTCGAACGGCCGGTCGCCGGGGAGGAAGACGTCCTTCTCCGGGTAGAAGAGGTGGATCTTCCTGTAGACCGAGCGCCTCCCGTCGGGGCCGACGAGGACCGACGAGTTGAAGACTGCCTCCCCCGCTCTCTCCGCGAAGCCGACCACGATCACGCTGCCTCGCTCGGCAGCCAGGTCCGCAAACGCCCCAATCTCCGAGCCCTCCGGGTCCTGCGCGAGCGAGTGCGCCTCCTCCGGCGACTCGAACAGATACCCGGAGAGCGCAAGCTCCGGAAGAACGTAGAGGTCCGCCTCCACCGAGGAGACAAGGTTGCGGCATGTCCTCAGATTCGCCTCGACCTCGCCGAACGCGGGAGCGAACTGGACGGCTGCGATCTTCATCGTTGAACCCCTTCCACGAACGAACACAGCGTGGCTCGGTTGTCAGGAAGTAACTGCAACAGCGCCTTCGCGCTCGCGTCCGCGTGCGCTGATGCGTCATTCCGCCGTGGCTTGCTTCTTGCATCGCAACCACATCACACCACGCCGGTTAGGTGATGACAAGTCACGAGAGAAGCGCGCTCCTTCGGACATCGCTGGAGCGGGAGACGGCCACGACCGGCGTGGCACGGGACTTGCTTTTGAGGCATCCACATTCATCGACGAGGCAACCGGGTATGACGCATGTCCAATAGATCCAAGAGAGACAGCACGAAGAGAACTGCGACGCGCTCCCAGGGACGGAAGCGTGCGCGAAGGAAGCTCGACATCGGCAACGATGTCCAGACGTCCTACTTCTTCATGCTGAACTGCCTCCTTCACTCCCGGGTCCACACCGGCCTCGAGTCCAACTCCGACTACTACGACGAGGACGTCAACGTCTACATCGCGCATCTTCTGAACGCCCACGTCGACCCCAAGTATCTCGCCCGGACGTCTTCCTGCATCGCCCTCGGCGACGCAGACCTTCGCCGCATGATCGATGAGACGAACGACGATCGGGACCGCTTCATGATCTACAAGACGAACGCCGACTACCTTCTCATCGCCGTCAGCGTGTTCGATCGATTCGAAGACAAGCACTTCAACCGTCACGCCGCCTTCCACATCTCCAAGGAGACCTACGTCGGCCGCGCCGCGACCTACTACGAGATCGCCGCGTCCTACGCGACGAAGCTCAACCGGGGCACCGGCGCTGTCGCCGAGGTCCTGCACAAACTCTCGATCGGAATCGATACCTACGTCAAGATCCTCTCCTACCTCCGCGGCCAGTACCTGGACTTCATTCGAAGGTACTCCCCAGGCGAGCTCTTCCACCTCGAGCGCTCTATCCAGCAGATCGAGCGGGACGAGACGATCGAGCGGCTGCGGAACGAGTTCCTCGACACCTACAACGCCTGGCTGAAGACGCCGACCGAGGATCTCAAGGGCCAGCTCCTGGAGCAGGCGAAGCACATGAAGGGCGTGGACCCGAGCTTCGAGTTCGATCCCCCCGCATGACTCAGGGGTCGCGAAGGCCCGGCGCTACAGGATGACCCTACCGAAGAAGACCCTCCTCACGAACGAGGAGGGTCCTGTCGTCTCTGGTCCCGTGAACGGCGAGTCCGTCGGTCGTCCTCGCCGGCTCCGCCGCTACTGCGGGACGAAGAGCTCCGCCCCGACCGAGATGATGTTCGGGTCCGAGATGTTGTTGGCGGCGACGATCGCCTGCACCGTCACCCCGTACCTCTCCGCGATCGACGCGAGCGTCTCGCCGCGCTGGACGGTGTGTGTGTAGCCCGGCCCGACGGAACTCCTGAGCTGGGTGATCTCCTCGCGCAGGCTCTCGTTCTCGGCCGTAACCTCGTCGACAACGATCTCCATCCTCTGCAGCATGTCTGTCCGATCGCCCTCTCTGTCGGAGTCGACCGTCCGGATCCTGTCCTCAAGCTCGATGCCCAGTTGCTCCTGTCCGGTCCTGATCGCCTCGAGTCCGCGAGAGAAATCCGTGTCGAGCCCGGCCCGGAGCGCCGCGTTCTCTTCCTCCAGAATCGCGATCCTGCCCTCCAGCTGGAGGAGCTTCTCGGAGAGGCTGGTCTGCCGCCGCTCGAAGTCCTCCTGGGCCTCCCACACGTCTTTCTTGACGGCGAGCCCGCCGGTTCCACACCCGGACAGCGCGGTTCCCGCAACCACGACGGAGAGAACCGCCGCGCCCATTCTCCACGCGTTCACGCCGAAGACGCGCGAGCGCCTCACGCTTCCCATAGTCGAACCTCCTGCCCCCCGGCTTCGATACAAGACATGCGGGCGGGGGCCACCCCAGGAGCCCCCCGCCCAGCGGGAGGGTCATCCCTCTACTGCGAGACCGCGAACTCGGCGCGCCTGTTCTTCGCCCACGCGTCCTCGGTCTCCCGGATGTCGACCGGACGCTCCTCGCCGTAGCTGATGGTCGAGAGCCTTCCGGAGTCGACGCCGAGACCCACGAGGTAGCGCCTGGCGGCCAGCGCGCGCTGCTCGCCCAGAGCCATGTTGTACTCGTTCGTGCCGCGCTCGTCGCAGTGGCCTTCGATGAGCACCCGCATCTCGGGATGCTCGCGAAGGTAGGAGGCGATCCTGCCGAGCGTCGCCTCGTCGTGAGCGCGGACTCTGTACTGATCGTACTCGAACTGGATGGCCTCGAACTCCGGCATCATCGGCTCGATGTAGATGAACTCCTCGACCGGCTCCTCGAGCGGGAGATCCTCGCCCACGAGGGCGTCGGTCTCCGTGGCCATCGGCTCGGCCGTCGGCTCGGGAATCTGATCATCGGGACAGGGACAGCCTGAGAGAGTCAGCATGAGTGCCACCGACAGGACTCCAACACCGAGAAGAGCGAACGTCCTTCGCATGTCCTTCCTCCTTCGCGAATACCTCTCCGCCACGCGACCTAAGGTGTCCAGGCAGGACTCTTATAGTCCCCGGCACCACTCGTTAGTTTGATCGGCTTCAGTTCGTAGATGTCGAGCAGGTACAGATCCGTCTTCCGCCCCGACTGCATCGTGTAGACCAGATGCCGGCCATCCGGCGCCCACGCGGGATCCTCCTTCTGTCCCCCTCCGGTCGTCAGCCTCGTTATCTCCTTCGTGTTCACGTCCACAGTGCAGATCTGGAACACTCCATCCACCCGCGCGGTGAATGCTATGAGCTCCCCCTTCGGAGACCAGTCCGGCGATGTGTTGTAGTACCCCTGGTAGGTAAGCCGTTCCGCGGTCCCGCCGCTCGCGCTCATCATGTAGAGCTGGGGGCTCCCGGCGCGGTCGGACACGAACGCGACGCGCCTGTCGTCCGGCGACCAGCAGGGAGACGACTCGGTGCTCTTGTTGAACGTCAGTCTCCGCGGATCGCTGCCGTCCGCGCGCAGGCGGTAGACCTCCGGGTTCCCGTCCCGGGAGAGCGTCATCAGAAGCTCGTTTCCAAGCTTCGAGACCGACGCGAACGCGTTCAGCCCCGGGAACGAGGTGATGCGGTGCTCCTCCCCCGTCGAGATCTTGAGCGCGTATGTCTCCTGCCCGCTCCCCTTGAACCGCGTGTAGATGACGCGGTCCCTGCTGGGGAACCAGTCAGGGTAGATGGACATCACGTTCTTCCTCGTGGCGCGGCGCTGGTTCGCGCCGTCGTAGTCCATCACGTAGATCTGCTGCTCGCCGGTCGCATTCGAGACGAACGCGATCTTCGTTCGAGCGATGCCCATCTCGCCGGTCAGCTGCTGCAGGATATCGTCGGCGAGGTTGTGCACGGCGTTCCGCCAATCGGCGGCCTGTCCCGTGTACCGCCGACCGAGGATCGGTCGGCCCTGTGCGAGATCGTAGACGGCCGCCTCGATCACGAGGTTCGTGAGCACGACGCTGATCTTGCCCTTGACCAGAACTTCGCCACCGAGCGCGAGCCACTCCGGGTAGTCGATGCTCCCGGTGCGGCGGTCGTCGGCCTCGGTCTCGTCGACGAACTCGAGGTTGTCGACCGTGCTGAAGTAGCCCGACACCTCCAGATCGAACGTGAGGACCTCCCGAATCTCCTCGGTGGTCACCAACCCGGCGCCGTCTCCCTCGAAGAGAGGGATCGCGACGATGACCTTCTCGCCGAAGCCCTTCGTGATGCTGAGGCGGACCTCCGGCGCCCCGGCGTCGACGAACGTCGCCACGACGATCGCGAGGGCGAGAACCGTTACGGCCGCCTTCCTGGAACGGCTGCGATGCAAGGAACCTCCTCGGCCACACTCTCTTCAGTGCCGGGGACCCGCGCCGCGGGTCCGCGCGCCCCGTCGATGGGGCTACTCCGACGTAATCGTGAAATCGATCGTCACATCCAGGAAGCTGTCCCGGTAATCCTCCGGCAGCGGAGGGAAAGGCGCGGAGTCGCGAATCGCCTTCGCCGCCGACTGGTCGACCGTCGACCTCCCCGAGGACTTCCTGATCGTCACCGCCTCGATGGACCCGCTCCGGCGGACCCTGAACGACACGGTCGCTCTCAGCATCTCTCCGCCCACGAACCGGGCGCTCGGCTGCTTCCAGTTGGAGCTGACTTTACCCTGAACGATGGAAAGATACCAGCTGTAAGGGAACCTCGAGGCCTTGACGAGAGCCTGGGTCGACGGAGGTCGCACCTGCTGCTGAGCCGGCCTCTCTGGCTGCTGCTCCGGTTTCGTGTCATCTTGCTGCTTGAGCCTCTCGGCCAAGCGCTCCTCCAGGCTCGGACGTTTCCGCGCGGGGGGCGGTGGGACGACCCGCTTCGGCGGCTTCTCCGGAATCTCGGCGGGAGGCTCTTCCTCGACGACCTCCTCCACCTCGGGCTCGGGTTCAGGCTCGGGCTCCTCGATCTCCTCGACGGGGGCTTCTTCCTCGACGGCCGGTTCGGCGACCGGGAGGTCGATGAGCTCGACCGCGTAGACCTCGTACCCGAGGTCGTAGCTGCGCGTCAGCATCGGGATGAAGGGGAAGACGAGAATCACCACGACGTGGACGATCGCCGATATGATGAGGACCCTGTTCAACGTTCGCTCCGACCTCCGGTCTCGCCGGCCGGCCCAGATTAGTACGCGGGCCGCGTTGCCATCGCGAGACGAGTGATCCCAACCTCCCTCACGGCGTCGAGCACCTCGATCACCTTCCCGTACTTGAGCTCCGTGTCAGCCTTGATGACGACCGCGACATCGTCGCGTGCCGTCTTGATGCTCGAGAGGCGATCCTTGAGCTCTTCGAGTGTGACCCGCTGGTCCTCGAGGTAGACCCGCTCGTTCTCCGACACGGTGATCGTGAGAACGTCGCGGACGTCTATGTGCTTCGGCTCCGCCGTCGGGAGGTTCACGTCGATACCCTGCTCGAGCATCGGAGCCACGATGATGAATATGATGAGGAGCGTCATCATGACGTCGACGAGCGACGTCACGTTGATGTCGCTCATGAGGCCCGCGTCGTGGTCGCGCTTCCTGCGTCTCGCCATCTGCCTCTCGCTCCTCTGATGCGCCGCATCGGTCACCGCTTCATGCGGACATCGACCGACGGCGGGTCATCTCGACCCGAAGTTCCTCTCGACGGACGACATGATCTCGGACGAGAAGTTTTCCATTCCCGCCGTCAATTCCCTCACACGGTTCATGAGGTAGTTGAACCCGACGAGCGCAGGAATCGCTACCGCGAGCCCCGCGACCGTCGTCGTGAGCGCGGCGGACACGCCCGGGGCGACGCTGCTGATGCTCGCGCTCCCGGTCACCGACATGGCGGCGAACGCCTGCATGATGCCCCAGACCGTGCCGAAGAGACCGACGAACGGCGCCGCTGCCGCCACGGTCGCGAGCACTATCAGGTGCCTTCGAAGGTCCATGACCTCTTCGGAGATCGTGCGCTCGATGCTCCGCTCGAGGCCGTCGACCTGGACGATGTTGAGCGGACGCGGGACGCCGGTCCTCCCTGGGCCGCCCTGGATCAGCGCGAGCTCCGCGAGTCCGGCCTCCAGGACACGCGCGAACTGAGAGGGCGAGAACCTCTGGCGGTCTGCGTAGTGAGCGATCATCCCGTCCGGATCCTCACGGAACTTCTTGAGGAACCTGAAGGACGAGACCCGCGCCTTCCGGAGAACGCCGTTCTTGTAGATGATGATGGCCCACGCGTAGATCGAGATCACGAAAAGGAAGATGACGATGCCCTGCCCGAGGAGACCAGACTGTCCCACGCTGGTCAGGAATCCGCTGCCCACTCTTGAGTCCTCCTATCGGTCAGGATTACAGGCCCGTGGCCGTTTCGTCCGCGTCCGTCTGGTCGGCGCCCG